>CAYNFM010000007.1:59403-62765 GCA_964396415.1 uncultured Treponemataceae bacterium
CAACTCATCCGACCGGGCGCCGAGCTCCTTCTTCGTGGTCTCCAACTCATCCGACCGGGCGCCGAGCTCCTTCTTCGTGTCCTCCAACTCTTCCGAGCGAGCGCCGAGTTTTGCATAAGCTCTTTTAGAAAATGCTATTAACCCTATAATAGGCAAAGCGAATATTCGCCCATTTTCGCCCCAGAATTCATCACAGACTTCACGACATTCTCTTGCCCATTCATCCAACGTTTGGGTAATTATATATCGGTGAATACGTGGCAGTACGGCGTTACTCCAATGTGTATTGATCAGATTTATCGCCAAAGAATACCCATTAGGCTTATGAGCAATGTCGTTACTTTTTATAAAATTGACAATCTCGCAATATAGCATTATATAGGAGTTGAAATGAATCAGAGTAGGCGGCGAATAACAGGTGGAATCTTGCCTCTGAAAATAATTATAATATTTGTCATTGATTGATATGTAATTCTTACATGCATAAATTGAATTCATCGTAAATATCACATCTTCGTGAAAATAATTTTTATTAAAGCGAAAATGGTTCCGTTCAATTAAATCACGTGAAAAAAGTTTCGCCCAAACGATACTTCCGATATAATTTTCGGAGAAATAACTCAAGGCCTCTAACCCGCCATTGCACGCAAAAGCAGCCGAATGAAAATTTTCTGTTATCCCGTTATCCCAAAATGAACTTGATCCACAAGCTACAATGTCGGCTTTATATATTTGCGCAATATTCCCAAGATGAGATATACATCCCTTCTCCAGGAAGTCGTCAGCATCTAGGAAGAATACATATTTCCCCTTCGCCATATCTAATCCCGTATTTCTAGCTTGTCCTTGTTTTGTATTTTTTTTGTGGGTAATGATTTTGATTTCAGATATGTTGCTATATTTCCCAAGAATTTCTAGTGTATTATCGGTAGAGGCATCATCGACAATTATTATTTCAAAATCTGCTAATTCTTGAGCGAGAACCGAATCGATGGCTCGTTGCACATAAGGAGCACAATTGTAAGTCGGGACTATAATTGAGATAAGCGGAAGGCTATGCTTTGAGCCATAATCATAATTTGCACTATTCAACTCATTCAGGTGGCCCTGTAAATTGACATATCCTTTTCGTCTGTCGATCTCATATTGAAGCCGATCATTTTCTGAATATCCGTTCAAATACTTTTCAATATATGGAAAGGTTTTAGGTTGCCAGTAGTCGAGCCTGGATTGTGTTCTACCTGTTACCGACTCTTTTTTATCCTCAAAGCAACCCAGGATTTCATCAACCTTAGTAAATTCGAATATTGATCTCGCATCCAATAGGAATTCTAGATCAATGCTTGCTCTATTGCTTGTATTAAAGGGGCAAAGTTCTTGGACCCTTCTTAAATAAAAATATCCTACAGAATTTACGCAAAAGGCGTTTTCTTCCCAATGACGCAGCATCGATTTTAACGATATTTGGGGGATATTAACAAACTCTGCATTTAGGTGAGAGCTCTTAACTAATACGTTCCCCACCACAAATTCCGACCCTTTTTCGAATTCTTTGATTATAGCCGAGAAAGCGCCCGGGTAAAAATAAGCATCAGAATATAAATATACGATAACATCGCCTATGCTCCTGATGAAGCCCTTATTCATCGCGTCGGCTTGGCCATTATTAATTTCAGATTGCCAATTTAAATGGTCGTACTTCTTCAACAAATTAACAGTTCCGTCTGTAGAACCGCCATCAATAACTATATGCTCCCAATTGTCATAATCTTGTTTAAGGACGCTTTTTATTGCTCTTTCAATATGATCCGAGCTATTAAGTGACGGGGTTATAACACTTATTTTTGCTTTGCCATTAACCATTTCTAACCTTCCTAAATTGTCCACTGTTAGCCAGCAGAGACGTTAATAATCCTAAGTTGATATAATAGCATCGTTGGATGCTTATATCCATACCATCATGGTTTGGATGCTTTTGGCGGAAGCCAGCTTGACGAAGATGGACGACAGCAAGGTTTCGAGGGGTGCGCTGCCAGACTATACTATGGATGCAATGGGCCCTCGATGATAGATCCGCCGAAAAGGGCGCTGACGAATTAAGCGCCGAGCAGGATGAGTATGAGGAGATAGGCTTTTATTTAAACGGCACGCAACTTGACGCATGGTCCGTACTGGAGCGTCGCTATCACATCTTCCAGGGACCCAATCGCGGCATAAACGACTGTGTGGCAGCAAAGGCACCTCGTCGGTTCGAGGCGACGTTTGATAACATCTATTGTCTGCTTCGGAATGTCGAGGGCCTGCCGCTTCTAGATTCTGTCCGCCTCATATGCCGAAAGATCCGGGCTATAGCTGGAGCATGCATAGACCCTGCGGTTGATTATACTATCAAGCGATGCGATGGGGAGCAGCGTCGATCTCCGATTGCCTCTCTGCCCGCCTGCTTTCCTTTCCAAACGCTTCCTCAGGCTTTTCGGCGCGGATATCCTGAATCCGCCAATAGAGGGTGGCTTCGGGTTGTTGGGGCTGTCCTGTGAAATCCTATCCCTCAAGGCCGAGAGTTTTCCGTCAAGACACAGGAGCGCTGTGACGACTGCCGCTTTACTCGACCGGTAGATCGCCATCGCGTACTCCAGTGTCATCCGGTAAGCTTCTCGCGGTAACCTGTCGTCAGAGAGTAGACGTGGATATCCTTGACCTGGACGCTTTTGTCTTTGTATTCGTACCGATCCTGACGACTACTCCTTTGCATCACGCCGCCGAACTGCCAGTTCGCTGCCCGATAGCAGGCAGGTCTCGCGAAACCGGTTCCGCTAGAGGAAGGCCTCCGGTGGAGTGCAATGGGGGGCCGTACTTGCTTATCCAGTCGGTGCAGTTACGTCGCGCTAGGAGCCCCAGGATATAACTTGCCAATTTTAGCACTTCGCTCCATGACAGGACGAGGTACCAGCCGTTCTTGGCGATTCCGCCCAGACGCAGGGTTCTACGTTTCGCATTCCACCCTATAAACTCGTCACGCGGCGCCATCTTCCACGCCGAAGATGGCGCAGGTGACTGGCCTTCCGTATCGGTCGCGGATGAGGTACCGATCGTCTCTCCTATGTTCGTCCGGAATCCCAGTAGTAGTAGGACGGAAGAAGCTGATGCACAAGACAAGACGGGAATCAGGGCTTCGCGGCAACGACCTTGCTATGAGCGGAGCCAATCCTCAAGCTTCTGTAAATCGGCGTCTCATCGTGGTGGGAAAACTCAAAGAACAACTATGCTTTCCTATTCCCTGATTGTTGGACTTTAAGCGGCAGGGGGTAGAATCCCCCGCTTATCCATTTTTTTCAACATAGTTCGACATGCCATGTCCTTGA
>CAYNFM010000008.1:0-1894 GCA_964396415.1 uncultured Treponemataceae bacterium
TAGTCGGGCGCGCGGTTTTCTTTGACACCCGCCGCCATACGGCAGCTATATAAAGCGTTCCGGCGTCTAACCGTTCCGGCTTGACCTGAATGCCTGAATCGGCCAGACGCAGTGCATTCTCGCGGACTGACGTAGCGCGGGGGGTGTCATATGTAAACGCGCCCGATTTTGAGGGTGCGTTTACATATGACAGGACCCCCCAACGGCGGTCAGAAAAAATGTTTTCCGTTTATATCGCTTATTTCAGCGCGATCAGCTCGACCTCGAAGGCCAGGAAACTGTCGGGGGCGATGGGGCCGCCCGGAGTGCCGCGCGAGCCGTAGGCCAGCTCCGGCGGAATCACTATCATCCGCTTTTCGCCCTTCTTCATTTCCATGACCACCTTGTCCCATCCCGGGATGATCTTGCCGACGCCCACCTGGAAGTCGACGGGGCCGCCGTGGAAATCGGACTGGTCGAAGACCTGGCCGTTTACGAGCATGCCTTTGTAGGCTACGGATACGGTTTGGCCCGCCGCGGGCGTCGGCCCCGATCCGGCTTTGATGGTCTTCTGGTATATCCCGTCGGAGTCGGGGACGAGGTCGGGCCAACGCTGCCTGATCGCGGCGATGTCCGTCGCGCGCTTGTCGTCCGCCGCCTTCTTCATCGAGGCCGTCAGCGGGGCGAGTCTCGAATCGTAGGCCGCCTGGTCGGCCTTGAAGGCCCTCGCGTCCGAGCCGTTGCGAAGGATCCGCACCTTCAAGAGCTTGTCGCCTTGGACGATCTTCTTGGCTATGTCCATCCCTTGCACGACTTTGCCGAAGACCGTATAGCCGCCATCGAGCTCAGGCACCGCCCTCATCGTTATGAAGAACTGGGAGCCGTTCGTGTTCGGTCCCGCGTTGGCCATGCCTACGACGCCCTCGGCATCGTACTTGAGATCGTTCGAGATCTCGTTGGGGAACTCGTAGCCCGGCCCGCCGGTCCCGTCGCCTTTCGGATCGCCCGACTGGATCACGAAGCCCGCCACCACGCGATGGAAGCTCTGGCCGTCGAAGTACTTCTTTCCCTTGGAGGCGTCCATCCTACCCTCCGCGAGACCGACGAAATTGCCGACGGTGAGAGGCGCCCTCTTGTACTCGAGCTGGATCAGGATTTCGCCCTTCGCGGTATCGAGGCGCGCGTAGAGCCCGTCGGGCTCTCCCGCCGCGCGGCCCTGGTTGCAAGAGATCACGCATGCCGAGAGAATGCAGGCGGCTGCGATGCCCTTCATACGGATGATTCGCATAATTCCTCCATGATGGAATGCGATGAGGTTAGACCGGATCGACGTCGGTATTCAACGCCCCCGGAACCCGGCGCGATCGATCTTGACGGCCGGCAAGGATGGAAGGATCATCGGTTAAATACGCATGCGGGAGCGCGCCATGTCCGACGAATCGTATCGACGCCCGAGCTGGGACGAGTATTTCATGGAAGTCTGCAATGCCATAGCCAAGCGGGCCACCTGCGACCGGGGGCGGTCCGGTTGCGTCATAGCCCGCGATAACCAGATCCTGGCCACGGGCTACGTCGGCGCGCCCGCCGGCCTGCCCCACTGCGACGAGGCGGGCCATCAGCTCAAGAAGACCGTCCACGAAGACGGGAGCGTAACTCAGCACTGCGTACGTACCGTTCACGCCGAGCAGAACGCGATCTGCCAGGCGGCCAAGCGCGGCGTGGGCATCGCCGGCTCTACGGTCTATTGCCGGATGACCCCCTGCCGCGCCTGCGCGATGATGATCATCAATTGCGGCATCGTCCGCGTCGTCGCCGAGCGCCGCTATCACGCGGGATCGGAGAGCGAGGAGATGTTCCGAGCGGCGGGAGTCGGGCTCGAGTTCGTCCACGAGGAAGTGGAGAAGTACGAGAAGCA
>CAYNFM010000008.1:1994-60203 GCA_964396415.1 uncultured Treponemataceae bacterium
CCCCCCTTGGCTATCCTCTCTCCCCGCGGCTACAGTGTTCCGGTGAGCATACGCATCCTGTACGTAGCCGAGATAGTCGGCAAGGCCGGAGTCTTCACCGTCAAGAAGACGCTGGCCGCGGCGAAGCGCGACCTGAAGGTCGACTTCGTGATCGGCAACGCCGATTCGGCCACCGGCGGCTCCGGCCTGGGTCGGCAGCACGCGGTCTATCTCCGCAAGCTCGGGCTGGAGGCGATCACGACGGGAGAGCGCTGCTATTACAAGCGCGATATCGTGGAGCATATGCCCAAGGCTCCCTACCTCCTCAGGCCCGCCAACTATCCCTATGGCAACCCGGGACGAGGCTTCAAGGTCTTTACATGCGCCCGTCCGGGCGGGGACGCGAAGGTGGCGGTGCTGCAGCTCCTCGGCCAGGCGGGTTTCTCGCGCGTCCACCTCGCCAATCCATACCAGTGCGTCACCGATCTCGCGCGCAAGCTCCGCGAGGAGACGCCGACGATAATCCTCGACTTCCACGCGGCGACGACAGCCGAGAAGCAGACGATGTCGCATCACGCGGCGGGGCTGGTGTCGGCGGTGATCGGCTCCCATACCAAGGCTCAGACTTCGGACGCGCGCGTGGCGCGGGGCGGCACCGCCTACATCACGGACGCCGGCAGGACGGGAAGCCTCATGTCGGTCGGAGGCCTCGATCCCGACACGCGCATACGCGAGTACCTGACGGGCATATCGGCATGGGCGAAGGACGGTACGGCGGGACTCGAGCTCCAGGGCTGTTTGGTCGAGGTGGGAGACGATGGCCGCGCCTTGTCGATCGAGGCCCTGCGCATTCCCTGCGCCGAAGTCCTCGAGGAGAGGCGCGCGGAGGGGCCGACCGCTCCGGGAGCCGACTCCCCCGAGGAAATCGAAGCCGGGCAGGAAGCCCTTCAGTCCTGAAGGAGCACCTTCGAAGCGAGCGTATCGGCCTCGGCTTCCCCGACCAGAGCGGCCACTATCGCGCGCGAGAATTCCCCCGCGCTCCCGGCCGCGCGCGACGTGATGAGTCTGCCGTCCACCACGACGCGGTCCTCGCTGAAGGTCGCGCCCTGGACCCCGGTCTCGGTTCCCGGATATCCGGTGAAGCGCTTTCCCTTCAGGATGCCGCAGGCCGCGTGGAGCACGACCGCGGGAGCCGCGCAAATCGCCGCGACGAGGGCGCCGGACGCGAAGTGGCGCTTTATGAGGAAGACCGCGGATGCGCTCGCCGCGATATTGTCGGCGCCGCGCCCTCCGCCCGGCACTACGATGCAGTCGAAATCGCGGCTGAAGCCGTCGGTCCCGAGGGTCGCCTCGACCTTTATCCCGTGGGACCCGGAAACGATCCTGCCCGTCACGCCCAGTATCTGAACCTCGATTCCCGCTCGGCGCAGGTAGTCGATGGGCGTGATCGCCTCGACCTCCTCGAAACCGTCTGCCAGCAGCACGCAAGCAGTCTTCATCGTTTTGCTCTCCTAGGACTACAATACTAAACGCATTCCGCCGAAGGCGAGTTCCGCGATGGACTTTCCCGCGCCTTGGCGAAGCCTTCGCCGAAGGCCGAGCGCTACGATCGGGCAGCCGGAAGCCACCGAGTCCGGGCGGCGGCCGCGAGATAGCCGCCCTCGGGGCCGGAGGCGAAGACGCCGTGGGTCATGGCCCCCGAGGCGTCGGGTCCGGCGACGGCCGCCTTGATCGTCGAGCCATAGGTGACTTCGCGCCTGAACTGGCCCCGAATCGAGGCGAGGAAGCGACCCTCCGTCGCCTCGGGGGGCGTGGCCTCGAGGGCCCAGGCGAGGTAGTTGACGTTGTTGACGTGGCCGTTCGTGTCGATGTCCGAGCGGCGGACGTCGAAGCTCGTCCCGGCGCTCGGATCGGGACATGGGAATTCGATCTCGCCGAGGTCCATCGGACCCGCGTAAGTCCCGTCGGGAGCCCAGGCCTTCACTATTTCATCCAGTATGGGGACGGGTCGCCTCCGCTCGAGGCTGTAGAATATCCACAGCGAGCGTCCCCAGCCGAGGCTCTCGCCCGAGCTGGACTTTATCCGATATTCCCTCGATCCGTAGAACCGCCTGAATTCTGAGAACCAGGTCTCCACCGTGAAGGCCTCGCGATAGGTCGGGTAGCGCCTCATCTCGAGGCCGCCGCGGAGGAGGACCCAACCGAAACCGGCGGATACGAGACGGAACACTCCCCATCCCGCCTCGTCGCAATGGGTGAAGGACGCGTCCTCGAGTATATTGAGGAGGGCGGGCGGCGAGACGTCGCCGCGCTCGCCCAGCTCGCTGTACCTGGGCACGAAGGACCTCGCGTGTATGCTCGGATCGTTCATGCCTTATTGGACAGGAACCCGCCGCTCCGGTTGCGAGGCGTCGGCGTCAGGTCGGGCGGCGCCTCACCTCGAGTTCTTCCGCCGGCGCTTCCGCGAGGGTCTTCAGCCGCTTTACCGTCTCGTAGAAGAAGGCCTGCGTCGAGAAGGGAGCCTCCCCTTCCGAGGGCCTCACCTTCGCCCAGCTTCCGTCGGGCCCGAGGCGGTGGGCCTTCGCGGTATCGTCGAAGTAGGCGCCCAGTATCTCTCGAATGCGGCTTCGGGCGGTCTCGTCGCGCACGGGGAACATGAGCTCGATCCGCTTCTCGAGATTGCGCGGCAGCCAATCGGCGCTCGAGAGGTAGGTCTCCTCGGCGCCGCCGTTGTTGAAGTAGACGATCCGCGAATGCTCGAGGTTGCGGCCGACGATGCTGACGACGCTGATGTTCTCGGAAAGGCCCTCGACGCCCGGGACCAGGGTGCAGATGCCCCGGATGTTCAGGAGGATCTTGACCCCCGCTCGGTTGGCCTTGTACAGGGCGTCGATCACGTCGATGTCGGCCAGGGCGTTCATCTTGGCCATGATGAGCCCGGGCGACTCGGGCGTGGAGCGCTGGGCCTCGCGCTCGATCATGGCGATCAGGCGGGGCTTGAGGTCGAAAGGCGCGACCGCCAGGCTCCGCAGCTGCTGCACCGCCGAGTAGCCGGTGATCATGTTGAAGAATATCGAGGCTTCGCGGCAGAGGTCCTCGTCGTCGGTGAAGAGCGAGAGGTCGGCGTAGAGTCTCGCGGTGCGGTCGTTGTAGTTCCCCGTCGAGAGGTGGAGGTAGCGGCGTACGGAGCCGTCCTCCTCGCGCCGCACGACGAGCGCGGCCTTGGCGTGGACCTTGAGCCTCGCTATGCCGTATACGACGATCGCGCCGGCCTGCTCGAGGCGCGCGGCCCATTCGATGTTGCGCTCCTCGTCGAAGCGGGCCTTCAGCTCGACGAGCACGGCCACCTGCTTGCCGTTGCGCGCCGCTCGCGTCAGGGCGCGCACGACGGGCGAGTTGCCCGAGGTCCGGTACAGGGTCATCTTGACGGCGAGCACCGACGGATCGTCCGCCGCCTCGTCGAGGAAGCGCAGCACGGGGTCGAAGGACTCGTAGGGCACGTGGAGGAGCTTGTCTCCCGCGGCGATCTCGTCCCATATCGTCGAGCCCTCGAGCGGCTCGAGGCTGTGCACCGGCGGCCATGGGAGGTCCCGCAGCCTCGCGGCGCGCTCGGGCGCGAGATAGCTGGATTGGGCGAGCTCCATGAGGCCGCGAAGGTCGATGGGGCCCGAGAGCGAGTAGACGTCTTCCTCCCCCAGGCCGATGGCCTCGCGGATCATCCGGGCGATGGTCCCTGATTCCCCGGAGACCGAGAGCAGCACCGGGTAGGAATTCTGCCTGTCGACGACGACTTCCTCCATGGCGGCGATGAAATCGTCGGCCCTATCCTCGTCGACCGCGAAATCGGCGTCCCGGGTCACCTTGAAGAGGAGGGACTCGCCCACGCTCCAGCCGGGGAAGAGCCTGGGGCCGAAGTAGGCGACGACGTCCTCGACGAGGGCCAGGCGGGTCGTGGTCCCTTCCGCGGGCATGCGGACGAAGCGGTCGAGGTTGGGAGGCACCTGAACCACGGCCAAGCCGGTCTCCTCGCCGCGGGAGAGGAGGAAGGCCGCGTGGATGCGCAGCGAGCCGGTCGTCGGGAAGCCGGGGCGTCCGTCCTCGCCGCCTCCGTCCACGCGCAGCGGCGTCAGGAGGGGGAAGACGCGCTCGGAGAAATAGCCCTCGAGCCAGCGGCGCTCCGGCCCGGCCCAGCCCGAGGGCCGGACGACGGCGAGGCCTTCCCCGGCCAGGGCGGGCAGGATTTCGGCGAGGCACTCGTACTGCTTGGAGATGATCTCTCGAGCCCTGCGCGCGACGGCCGCGAGCTGCTCCGCGGGGCTCATCCCCGAGCCGTCGGGCGTCTCGTCGCCGGCCCGGAGCTGGGCCTTGAGCGAGGCGACGCGGACCATGAAGAACTCGTCGAAATTCGACGAGACTATCGCCAGGAATTTCATGCGCTCGAGGAGGGGGTTCGACCGGTCGAGCGCCTCCTCCAGGATCCTCGCGTTGAACTCGAGCCATGACAGCTCGCGATTGAAATAGCGGTAGGCGCTCATCCACGATTTCCTTTCGACCCAGAATTGCGCGCGTTTCACGCCGCGCGGTCAGCCGAGGACGGGCTCGAGCCCGAAGACGTCCTCGAACATATCGCCCTTCTCGGCGAGAGACAGGCGCTCGAGGGAGAGATCCGCCGCGCTCGGGGCCCGTATCACGAAGCGCTCCTCGCGGCGCTCGAAGACGGCGTCCCGCAGCCGCTGATCGTGGCCTCTGTCCAGGGCGTCGGCGACGCGGATGATGGCGGCGAGCTTCAGCACGACGATCCTGTCCTCGCGAGGCAGGGCGATGAAATTCACGTGCGTGCTAGCCGGCGGCGCCTTGCGATGGTAGCGCACTACGTTGGCGACGATGGTCAGGTCGCCTCGGTTGAGCCCGAAAATCTCCGAGTTGGCGACGATGTACTCTCCGTGCTTGTGGTGGCCGGAGGTCTTGATGAAGGTGCCGATGTCGTGGAGAAGGCCCGCGACCTCGATGAGGAGGCGCTCGCGGCTCCCGAGGCCGTGCTCGCGCACCAGGGCGTCGTATATGGAGAGCGAGAGGTCGGCGACGTGGCGCGCGTGGGACTCGTCGTAATGGAACTTGCGCCCCAGCGAGGCGGCGCTCGCGATGACCTGGGCGCGCATCTCCGCCTCTATTCCCGCGTCGGGACCCAGGGACGTGGAAAGGAGGAGGCCCTCGCGGATGGACACGTTCGGCACCACGACCCTTTCGGCGCCGGTCCGCTCGAGGAAGAGCCTCTCGATGGAGAGGGAGGAGCCTATCCCCTCGGCGTCGGACCAGGGCACGCGAAGCCTCGCCACGCAGTCCTCGGGCGACAGCCCCGCGACCTCGTCGGCGAAGGCGATGAAGGCGGCGCGGCCGATGACGGAGTAGTCCTCGCCTCCTTCCGCGATGCTCCCGACTGGAGCGAGCCTCGAGGCGGCGAGCCTCGCGTCGCTGCCTATCACGATGAAGGTCTTTATCGACTCCAGCGGCAGCTCCGCGTCGAGGTGGTCGCAGGTGGTGCGTACGTTGTCCTCGAGGAATTGGCGGAGATAGGAGTGCGATACCCCGGCTCCCCGGACCTGCTCGTCGATGCGGACCGTGCCTATCCTGAGGGAGTGGGCGCCGACCATGCGTCCGCGCCTGAGCAGCATGATCTCGGTGGATCCGCCGCCGACCTCGAGGATGATGGCGTTCGAGCGGGACAGGATCTTGCGCTCGTCCTGCAGGGCATGCTGCACGCCCAGGTACATGAGGTGGTTCTCCTCGATGTCCTCGACGATGGTGACCTTGAAGCCGGTCTGCAGGGCGATCCGATCGACGAGGGTATCGCGGTTCTGGGCCTCGCGAAGCGCGCTCGTAGCGATGACGCGCACGTCCTTGGGCGTCAGGCCGTAGCCGCGGATGAGCTCGCGGAAGGCGGCGAGGACGGCCATGCACTCGCGCGCCGCTTCCCGGCTCACCATGCCCGAGGTGAACACGTCGCGGCCGATTCGGCTCTGCTTGCCGGCCCGGTCGAGGACCCTGAATCCGCCGAGCCCGTCGATCTCGGCGACGACGAGGCGAATCCCCGTGGAGCCTATCTCGATCACGGCGACGACCCTCGGCTTCGCCTCGGCCGGTTTCGCCGCGGCCGGCTTCGCGGCCAAGGATCGCCCCTGGTACGCGGGAGGAGTTCGAGCGCTTTCGCTCAACGCGCTGCCTCCGCGGCTTCCAGCGCCAGGCAGGCGGCGCCGGTGGGCACCGAAAGGTCGCCGAGCTCGGAAAGGAGGATTTCGGCGGTGCCGGACAGGCCCGGCATGAGGTGGGCCTCCATCGAGGCGATCGCGCGCTCGAGGAATCTCTGGCCGAAGCGCGTGACGACGCCGCCGCCCACGACGATGGCCTCGGGGTTCAGGAGGTGCACGAGGTTGGCGAGACCCACCCCGAGCCAGGACGCGGCGCGGTCCACCGCTTTCTTGACCCCCTTGTCCCCGGCCTCGATGGATTCGTAGAGGACGGAGCTCCGGCATTTGCGGAGGTCCGAGCCCGCGAGGGAATAGAGCGCGGGGGCCTTGCCCGTCGCCGACTGGGCTATCGCGTCCTTGGCCATGGCGGTTCGCGAAGCGAGGGCCTCGAGGCAGCCGTAGTTGCCGCAGCCGCAGGCGGCCCCGCCCTCGTGGAGGATCATGTGCCCGACTTCGCCGGCCGAGCCCGTGGAGCCGCGGTACAGCTTGCCGTCGATGACGATGCCGCCGCCGATGCCCGTCCCGACGAAGACGCCCACGGCGTTCTGCTTTCCGCGAAGGGCTCCCGCGCGCAGCTCGCCGTAAACGCCGGCCTGCACGTCGTTTTCGAGATAGGTAGGGACGCCGAAAATTCCGGCGAGCTCCTGCCCCAATTTATAGTCTTTGAATCCCATGCTGGGCGTGAAGCGCACGATGCCCTTGGCTCGGTCCAGGGGACCGGGCACGGAAACGCCTACGCCGCCCAGATCGGAGCTCTTGCCGGACGCGGCTATGGCCCTGCGCACGGTTTCGGTCAGCGCGGCCACGACCGACGAGGCATGGGCGTCGCGCGGAGTCTTCGCTTTTTCGGTAGCGAGGACCTTGAGCTTCGAGTCGAAGGCGACGGCCAGTATCTTCGTGCCGCCCAGGTCGACGCCTACGTATATCCCTTCGTCCTTGGGCATGCTTGACTCCTTCCTTCGACGGGAAAGCCGATTCAGCGGCGCTCTCGGCCCGTAGAGCCGATATGCCTCGCGGCTTGCCGCCAGGCAATAGAGTATAGCGCAAAGTCGCGTTCCTTGCAGAAGACCTGCCGCGCGGTGTAGACTCCCTTATCATGATTCGCCGGCATTTCGGCGCCGCCGCGGCCCTCGGCCCCGCCGCCCTACTAGCGATCGCGGTCCTCCTCGCCTCATGCTCTCCTCGTCTCGGCTGGGGGCTCGTCCTCTGGACCGCGCCCGACGGGCCCCTTCCGGCGGGATCGATCGTACCGGTTTACATAAAATCCAATATACAAAAGGTCTACGTGGTCGGCGTGCCCGGTTCCAAGGGAAAGAAGGCCAAGAAGATCGAGCTCCCCCTTTGGCAGATCGAGCTGTACCCTTCCCGCCGCAAGGCAGTCGCTCGCGTCAAGTCCATGGGCGCGAACATGAGCCTCTACATGATCGCCGCCCGCGACGGCCTCCCGCTCCGCGACACGCCCTCGAACGCCGGAAGGCGAGTCTATCGCCTGCGCGAGGGGCAATCGGTCAAGGTCCTCGCGCGAGCCGAGGGGGAAGAGGTGAGTACCGGCGGTCAGGTCCTGCCGGGATCATGGTACCAGGTGTTGACCGAAGACGGCACGCAGGGCTACGTCTTCAGCTACGCCCTGCGCCTGTACGACGAGGCCAAGGAAGGGCCTCCGGTCATCGTCTCGGCGAAGCAGGCCCTTTCCGGTCGCGTGGACCTGATCTTCTCCCGCGCCTGGCGGCCGGAGTACTTCCAGGAGATGCTCGACGATAACCGAATCGACCTCGATTACTTCTCGCCGCGCTTCGGCGTCTTCGTCGATGCGATCCGCAGGCAGGTCAGGATAGAGCTTCCCGCGGCCTCGAAAGTCTTCGATTACAGCGGAATCTCCGAGACGGACGGCACCTACGTCTTCGAGGGTACGCCGCTGAGGATACGGATCGAAAGCGACACCCGCATGGTCTGCTCGTGGACGGGAGACGACTCCGTTTTCAAGGACGGCGCGGAGGCCGGGGCGACCGATGATGGCGACGGGTATTCCGACGCTGCGGCGACGCCGGATACCGTCGCTCCGTCGCGGGCCGCCGAGACCACGGGAGCGGCCGTTTCGGCGCAGCCTCCCCCTGCCGCGCAGCCCATGGCCGTCGAGAGCTACGAGGCTACAGGCTCGAGCGGCAGCGCCGTCTTCGTCGTCCTGACCTCCGATCCTCTCCAGTCCATTCGGCTCGAGGCGCTGCGCCGGCAGAACCTCCTCGTTTCCTTCGTCGACGGGGTCGGCGGCTCGTGGTCGGTCCCCGTCGGGACGGGCTCCGCGACGACGCAGGAAGGGGCCCTTCCGAGCAGGCTCGAGATTCACAAGAACGGACGCTTTACCTGGAAGGGCAGGAGCGGCGCCGCGGCCGCGCTATTCCCCGCCGACGCGGGGGAGGACGGCGACTTGGCTTTCAGGCTATTCGTCGATCCCGCCATCTCCTCTTCCTGGAGCGGCGCGTTCTCGATCCGTTTCGACCAGGCCGATTCCGGTCGTTCCAAATGGTTCAATTTCCTCTACAGGCGCAGTCCCGCGGGCCTCGTCCTCGCCGCCGCTTCCGTCCCGCCGGGGAGCCTCGACGCGCAGGCCGCCGATCCGCGGACCGAAGCGCTGATCCTCCAGCCGGCGACGGAATAGCCCATGGCCTTCGTGCAATTCACCGGGGTCGGCTTGGCCTTCGGCGCTCGCGAAATCCTGAAGGACGCGAGCCTTTTCCTCGCGGATGGCACGAGGGCCGCCCTCGCCGGGCCCAACGGCGCGGGCAAGACCACGCTCATGAAGATCGCGTCCGGGATCGTCCGGCCGGATGCGGGCGAATGCGCGATCACCAAGGGGGCCCGCATTTCCTATCTCCCTCAAACCGACGTGGTGGTCGGCGAGAATAGCGTCTTCGAGGAAGCCGAGAAGGCCTACGGCTTCGCGGCCGCCATGCTCGAGCGCCAGGAGGAAATAGGCCGGCTCCTCGAGCGCTCTACTTCGGACGACGAAGCCACCTCCCGCCTCCTCGAGGAGCACGGCCGCATCCAGGAAGCGGTCGAGGGCTCGGGCTATTGGCGTCGCCGCGATAGGGTCCGCGATATCCTCATGGGCCTCGGCTTTCGCGAGCGCGACCTGGACCGGCCCGCCGGCGAATTCTCGGGCGGCTGGCAGATGCGCGTCGCCCTCGCCAAGGTCCTCCTCGAGAACCCCGACATCATGCTCCTCGACGAGCCGACCAACTATCTCGATATCGAGGCGCGAACCTGGCTCGAGGAGTTCCTCGGAAAATACTCGGGCGGCGTCCTCGTCGTATCGCACGACCGCTACTTCCTCGATACGACCGTGCGCGAGGTCTACGAGCTCTGGAACGGCAGGCTCTCGCGCTATCCCGGCGGCTATTCGGCCTACGAGGCGAGGAGGGCGCAGGAGCTCGAGGCGACTTTCCTGGCCTGGGAGCGTCAGCAGGAGGAGATCCAGAGGCTCGAGGATTTCATCCGCCGCTTCCGCTACCAGGCGACGAAGGCCGCCCTCGTCCAAAGCCGGGTAAAGCAGCTCGAAAAGATCGTCCCCATCGTGATACCCGAAGGCATGAAGAGGATTCATTTCGCCTTTCCCCCGGCCCCCCATTCGGGCAGGACGACCGTCAAGATCGAAGGCTTGCGTAAAGCCTATGGCGCGCATCGCGTCATCGAGGGCCTGGACCTGGAGATAGAGCGCGGGATGAAGGTCGCCTTCGTAGGCCCCAACGGCGCCGGGAAATCCACGCTCATGCGCATCCTCGCGGGGGTCGACCGGGACTACGAAGGTCGGATCCGCTTCGGCTCGGGCGTCGAAGCCTCCTATTTCGCCCAGGACACGGCTGAGCGCATGGTCGGGGACAGGTCGGTCGAAGAAGAGGCCGAGTCGCTCTGTCCCACCGAGCTCCTGCCGAAGATCCGCAATCTCCTCGGCGCCTTCCTCTTCCGCGGCGACGACATCGAGAAGAGCGTTCGCGTCCTGTCGGGAGGGGAGCGCTCGCGCCTCGCCCTCCTCAAGATGCTGCTGCATCCGGCCAACCTGCTCATCCTCGACGAGCCTACCAATCATCTCGACTTGACGTCCAAGGACGTCCTCCTAGAGGCGCTCGAGTCCTTCGCCGGCACGGTCCTCTTCGTCTCCCACGACAGGCTGTTCATAGAGGAGCTGGCCGACCGCGTCCTCGAGCTGGAAGACGGCGCGAGCCCTCGCTGGTTCGTCGGCGATTACCGCTATTACCTGGAGAAGAAGGCATCGCTCGAGGCCGCGGCCGACGGCGTACCGGGCCCGGGCGCGCAGTCCCGGTCGGAGGCGGACGGGCGAGGCGGGTCGGCCCCCGGCTACGGCGAGGACAAGGCCCGCAAGGCGCGCTCGCGTAAGCTTCAAAGGCGCGAAGAGGAGATCCTGGCTCGACTCGAGGCCATCGGGGCGCAGAAGGCCGCCGCCGAGCGCGAAATGGGGCTGCCCGCCAACTACTCCGACGGCGGCAGGATGAAGCGCCTCGTGGCCGGGATCGAGGAGCTCGACAGCGAAGCGGCGGCCCTGAACGAGGAGTGGGAACTCGTGGCGTCCGAATTGGGCTCGATATAATTCTTTTTGCGAATGTGGACATTTCCCGTTGGCCGGTCTATACTATTTTCACAATTAACGCATAGTACTACGACCAAGGAGTAACCTTATGGAATCAAGGAACGGTCTGATAACCTTCGGAATCTTCGTGTTGCTCTCGGTATTCACCTTCGTGTTCTGCATCGACGCGCTCGCGATCCCCAACACCACCTATGGGGTGCTTGCGATCATCGGCTATGTCGTCATCATCGCCGCCTCGCTTTTCAACGGCTTTACCGCCAGGAAGAACGGCGAGGCCCTCGGCGTCTGGTTCACCAGCTGGGCGATCCTCGTTTCGATCGTCTTCGTTTGGTATCTTACCCGTTGCGGAACCGCTTTTAAATTCTGGTCGTAAGCGAAGGCGCCCGGCTTTCGCAAAATAAGGCCGCCGCGTCCCTCAGGAGGCGGCGGCCTTATCATGCGGCCATGGCCATTGCGCGTCACTTCTTGGCAGGGAGCTTCTCCGCTATCGATTCCAGGACCTTTTTAGCGAGCACCGAGTAGCGTTGGGGGAGAGTCGACCCGTCGGGGCCTGAATATTGGGCGAGGAGGGCCTCGAAAGACGCCTTCGCGGCGGCGTAGCGCCCTTCCTTATAAGCGATGAAGGCGATCTCGTATTCTGACGTCGTCATATACAGCGGATCGGAGCCGAAGCGATCGTTCAGGGCCTCGTAATACGCGACCGCCGCCTTGTAATTGTAGACGTCGGAAGATTCCTGCGCGCGCTGCACGAGCTCCCGGGCGCTGAGTCCCTCGGGAATTACCTTGGGAGCTCCCGCGCAAGCGAAGAGTAGGGACGCGGCTAGAGCCGCGGATACGATGAATCGGGCTTTCATGGAACCTTCCGTCAGGGCGTATATAGCTCGTCGGTGCTGGGCAGAAGCTTGCGCAGGTCCTTGATGAACTCCATCGCGTCGCCCATGTCCTCGTACGAGTCGCAATTTTCTATGTTGCGCCGGGCGACGGTGAAGTACTTGTAGACCTTCTCGTCGCCGAGCTTCTTGCGCCATTTGCCGGCGTCGCAACGCACGCGCAGGCGATAGCTGCCTTCGGAATCGGCAGGCGCGGGAACCAATTTGCAATGGATGCAATTGGCGCAAAAGATCCGCCCGCGGAATTCCACGGCCTCGGATTCGGCCGTTTCGACCGATGGAGAGGGGTATTCGTAGCCTTCCATGCCCGCTTGCCTCCTCGTTGCGCGATTATGCTATACTCTCATCGGCGCGGTCAAGGCGCGCCATAAGGGAAGACCCCGAATGCTCGCGACAGTCATCAATGCCCTCGCCATCGTCGTGGGCTCCCTGATCGGCATATTCCTACGGAAAGGCCTCTCGAAGCGCTTCGAGACGGCGGTCTTCACGGCAGCCGGCGTCACGACCCTCGTCATAGGAATCCAGATGGCCCTCAAGACGAAACATATCCTCGCCTTCGCTCTTGCCCTGATAGTCGGCGGGCTGGCCGGGACAGCCTTGAAAATCGAGGATGCAGTCCTGAGCTTCGGCGAGAGGCTGAAAAACCGATTCGCGCATGGCGAGGCAAGCGGCAATTTCGCCATCGGCTTTCTCAACGCATCGGTGCTCTACTGCTCCGGAGCCATGGCAATTATCGGGTCTTTCAAAGCCGGCACCGAGGGCGATTACAACATCCTGTTTACCAAGAGCATCCTCGACGGGACGATCTCCATTCTCTACGCGAGCGCAATGGGTTTCGGCGTCGCATTCGCGGCCGTTTCGGTGCTGCTTTATCAAGGCCTCCTCACCTTGCTTTCCATTTGGCTCAAACCCTTCGTTACCCCGTTGATGCTTGCCGAGCTCACCGGGATAGGCGGGGCCTTCGTGCTGATGATCGGCTTGAATCTGCTGGATATCAAAAAACTCAAAACCGGGGATTTCCTCCCGGCACTTTTCTTTACCATAGTCTTCGTCCTCGCCATGCCCTATGTAACCTTCCTTTGAATCGGAGGTTACATTTCTGTACGTGGCGATGGCGAGGGGCTTGGAGTTAACTGGCTTTTTTGCATCTGTTGACATTTTTCTTCGTTTTCTGTAGATTCGTTCTACCGCGTCGCAGGGTAGAGCAGTTGGCAGCTCGTCGGGCTCATAACCCGGAGGTCGCAGGTTCGAGTCCTGCCCCTGCTATAGGCTTCTGACGCACTTCAAAGTTCAACAGCTATTGGGTTAATTCCTAATGAAGCCGAAAGTTAAGGCCCTGGAGCAATCCGGGGCCTTTGCTTTGTATATCCGCAAGACCTACCCATCATCAGGTGCACCAAGTCCATTATTCGGATAGGATGACTCGGTTTCGACCTTCTTCTTTTGCTCGGTACATCGCGCGATCGGCCATGCCTATCAAGTCGTCGAGAGACCCGCAGTCGATCGCCCTGCAACTCGCTACGCCGAAGCTGGCGGTGACTGCCTGCCCGATGCCAGCGAAGCTATGGCTCTCGAGGTTCGTGCGGAGTCTCCTCGCCACGTCGAGCGCGACTGTTTCGATCGTATTGGGGAGGAGGGCGATCATCTCCTCTCCGCCGAAGCGACAGAGGATATCCTCCCGTCGGACTCCTTTTTTAAGCACATCAACCATCTCGCGGAGGATATCGTCTCCCTTGAGATGCCCGAAGCGGTCGTTGAAGACCTTGAAATGATCGATATCGGCGAGGATCAGCGCGATCGGCTGGCCTTGATCGGCTAGGCTCGCGAGCATCTTCGAACCAAGGCGCGCGAAGCTCCGTCTGGTCAGGAGCCCCGTAAGCGGATCGGTGCTCGCCTCGATCATGAGCTCGTGGTATTTCCCCTCGGCGGACAGTTCGACGGCCAGAATGTCTCCGAAGGCCATCGCCGGCCAGAGATGCTCGCTCCGGAACTCATCAACTTCCGTGTTCCAGAGTTCCAGCACTCCGAGCAGTTCCCTCCGATGGATCAGGGGGATGCCGATCCAGGAGCGGAATCCTTTGAATGCCTCTCCCTGCGGGAGCTGCAAATCCGGGGAGAAGTCGACGATGCGCGGACTTTTCATGCTTATCACGTCCCATATCGGGCTCGATGGACCGTGCGACGGAGTGCCTATGATCGCTCTCTCTCCGGGATAATTCCCGACAAGATCGAGAGCGTCCGCGGAATATGCATATACTACGGCCATTCGGAAGGGAATGAACGGCTGAGCCTGTTGCAGGACGTTGGTTATTGTCGCGGAGACGTCCAGCGAGGCGGTGGCGGCCAGTCCAGCGGCCCTGAGCGCCTCCGCGAGGCCGAATTGCTGATCCGCCTCGACGATCTCGGATTGAAGGTCCTCTTCGGCCTTTTTATCCGCCGTAATATCCTCTTCCACGCCGATGAGTCGGCTGATAGCGCCCTCCGGCGTCCGCTTGAGCGCGATTCCTCTCGACTTGATCCAGTGCCAGTCTCCCCGGGCGCTCAAGATACGATAGGTGGCCGAGAACTCGTCAGTGCCGCCGGACCGGATCCTCAGCCGCAGCGAGCGCATGCGCGCCCGATCCTTCGAGTGTATGAGCGCTTCGAAGGCCTCGGCGCTGAGCCGCAGGGGATCATGGCCGAGCTCCTCCATGACCGCGCTGCGCTGGGACCATCCGCTTTCGATGTCCAATGCGAAAAAACCCAGCCCTTTCAGGCACTCGATGAGTTTGCCGTCTTCATTGAATTTCTCCGCGAAAAGCGGCATCCCGTCTTTCGGCATTGCATCTCCTCCATCGAACGAAGCGATGACATCGTAGATAAAGGAAAATTGACGAAAAATTAAATCGGAGCTAATCATCGGTGGAGCAAAAGATGCGAAAATCGCCTTTGGAACGAATGAGCTTGCCCCACCGAGTATCGGTGGCCTGTATCGCAAAGACATCAAGGGGATCGCTAGTCATCGGAACCATCCGCAATATCTCAGAGGACTATGCTTTGGTCAAGGCCAACGGCGCAAACAGCTTCGGGTCCGGTAACTTCGGCTGGCCATCGAGATCGAAGCGGCGATAGGCGCTCAGTCGAGGGAATCGATACTGGAGACAGCATGGAATGGACGGACACAGGCTTCGATGACCATGGCTATCAGGTTATCAAGCTCTCGGGAGACTTCGACCTCTACAGCGCTCCTAGCTTTACCCGTGCGATTACCGAATTGATGGGATCGGGCGCCTACAAGTTGAAACTCGACCTTGCCGAGGTCAGGTACCTCGACAGCTCCGGAGTCGGCTCGCTAATCAAGCTGCTCCAGTCAGCCAAGCATTCGGGCAGCGCGATCGTATTCTGCGGCATTTCGGGGGCGCCCCGAAGGATTCTCCAGATGTCCAACATACTCCTCCTAATGAAAGAAGTAGACCAAGCCGGGGGTGATTCATGATCCCGCTCATCGTACGCCAGCTGATCGTCGACGAACGAAATGAACTCTTCGACGCGCAAGGGATGAAATACGCGGAGTTTCCCAGCGAATATTCGAAAGTGCGCGAGTATACCGCGAAGGTGCTCGCGGAATGTCCTGCTGCGTTCCTTGAGGGGGGCCTCCTCGAGCAGCAGCTCTCCGAGCTCATCAAGAACGGGATCAAGCACGGGAACCGATGCGAGCCCTCCAAGGCCCTGAAGGTCTGGTATGACCTCCGCAAACGCGCCCGCTTCATCGTCGAGGACGAAGGCAACGGCTTTACCAACCTCGATGAGTGGAACGACTTCTATCGCCGCCGGCAGACCGCGCTCTCGGAGAACGACTTCGATGCTTTCCTGAGCCTTGCAAGCTATCGAGGGCCAAATAGCGCCGAGGATGACGGCGGAAACAGTCTGGTCGCCGCGCTCGAGTATTGGAACGGAGGCATAATCTACAACGATACGCACAATAAGGTCGGCGTCGTCCGTTGGTTTTCCTCCGGCTCGACCAAGCTATCCGGAAAATAGGGACGCCTTCGTCCCGATCATGCGATCGGCCGGGCGGTCAATTCCGAATAGGCCGCGCATAGTTCCCGGAACCTTTCGCCATCGTCACCGGGAATGGCATCGGGATGAAGGAGTCTGGAAAGACGCCGATACGCGCGCTTGGTCTCCGATAGGGGCGCGCCGGGCTGAAGCCCCAGCACTGTCCACGGGTCGCGCGTCCCGGGAAAGGCCTTGAGCCTCGCGGCGAATATTTCCTGCGGGCCGAGGCCGCAGTCGCCGAGCGAAGCCCGCAATCCGAGCTCCTCTTCCGGTCCCAGTCTTGTACGACCTATCGCGGCAAGGGCGAAAGCCCATTCCGCGAGAAGCCTCCGCGCCGGATCGGCCTCTGAGGTCGCGAGGCCGCGTGCGAGGCCAGGCAGGTCGGGACGAAGGCAGCGCGTGGCCACGTCGGCGAGACGCTCGGCCTCTCGTCGCGCGCGGGCGCCGGGCGGGAGGATCGCGCCGGACAGGCGATCGAAGAGAGAGCGCCTCTCGCTTCGATCGGCCAATCCCGGCCATTCGCCGCGGAGCGCCAGGCATGCGGCGGCGGCATAGCCCTCGAGCGGCTCGGGGGGCGCGCAGCTTCCGGGAGCCGAAAAGAAAGCCGAAGCGATCGATCGGGCACGCGCTTCGAGCCTGGCCGCATCGAGCATCGCTCCGATGATCGATCCCACGGCCAGCCCGAACCACCCGACGAGGAGTCCCGCGCAAGCCCCGGCCAAGGCGCAGGCCCGCGGCCCGATGGCGCGGATCAGGGCCCTTTTAATCGATGCCGGCGCTATCGGCATCACGGGCCCCGGCCATGAGCAGGACGGCGAGGAATAGGACCGCCGTCCGTATCCCGGCGGCGAGCAGGAGACAGGAGAGGCCGGGCGCGATCTTCGCCGACCAGGCCGAGATGAGCTCGTCGATCCTCGAAGAGACGAGGAAGACCGGGATCAGGGCGGCGGCCATGAAAGGGGTCAGGGCATAGAGGCTCCTGGGGAAGCTGCCGCCCCGTCTTCGGAATCGGGCGCCGGCGAGCGCCCCGAGCGACGCCGCGGTGAACAGGGCGAAGGGAAGGGAGCTCCTCGCGAGGAGGTCATCCAGGATCGGAGACTGGTCGATCCCGTAAGTCTTGGCGTCGCCGACGGCCTTCCACTCGCTGAGGAGCGAGAGAGTCGAGGGATCGATGCGCGAGGCCAAGGCTCGATACGCATTCTCGGGCACGAGGGGCAGCTCGAGGAGGTTAGCCGGCCCCGAGACGGGCCCCGCGCTCCATCTCGGCTTGTAGACGTTCGAAGGCCTTTCTCTTTCAACGCAGACAAGGAGGAGCTTGCCGTCGGTCAGCTTCGCGTATGGGCTCCTGACGAGGGCGCGCGTCCCGCCGCCTGCCGCCTCGAGATACTCGAACTCGCGGAAGTACAGGGCGCCTCCGGACCAGGCAGCGTCTTTTGCGACGATCATTCCGAAACTCGCCGCCTTGGCGGCTCCCTTCGCGTCGCCGGGGCCGAAGGGCACGCGAAAGAAAATGTCGGGCACTAGGTAGGAGGCGAGGGCGCCGTCCGCCTCATCCTTGAAGAAGGCGGCTTTTTCGGTCTCGGTCAGGCTTTCGGCCAAATAGCGCCTGACGTCCGGATCCTCGGCGTGCTCGGTATCGGCGAGCTCCTTGAACACTCGGTAGGCGCCGACCGGATCGCCCGATCGGAGAAGGCCATAGCCTTCGAGCTTGCGCGAATAGAAAGCGGCCCTGTCCCGATCCGCGGGATCGGCGACATGCGAGTGCAGCTCCTCCCATGACGTCGCCGCCAGGCGCCGCGCGTCGGTGTAGGAAGGATCGAGGCGCGCGGCCAATGCCGCATACCAGTTGGCGCTGAAGTAATCGCCTTTCTCGGCATAGGCGAGGGCCTTCAGGTAATAATCCTTGGCCGCGACGGGGTCCATCGGCTGGGCGACTTCCTGAGCGGGGATGGGAAGCGCCTCGCGCTGGGCCCTGACCTCGGCGGCGGTCAACTTCGAATCGAGATCCTCCACCCGCCGATCCCGCCTCGAGATCGCTTGGCATACGGCCAGCTCGGATCGCGAACGCCCGAGATCGCCGGCCTCCAGGCTCGCCCGCGCCGCGTCGAGGGACGATGAAAAGGCCGCGCTCGTCCAACGGATGCCCGACCTCGCGGCATCCACCTGCGGGCCGGCCATGAGGGCGCCGGCGGCCAGAAGCGCCGTGAGTACGACCATCGGGACGATCGCGCCCTGCACGAGCTCTTCGGTCTTGCCCTTCGAGGAACCCAAGGCCATCGCCAGCCCGAGGAACTGCAAGCCGGAGAGGGCGCCCAGGAATCCGTGCAGGGCCTCGGCGGCCTCCCATTTGAGCGCGAAGGACGGCACTATCCGGCTGGCCGAGTAGGATGCCA
Source organism: uncultured Treponemataceae bacterium (assembly GCA_964396415.1). GTDB lineage: Bacteria > Spirochaetota > Spirochaetia > Treponematales > Rectinemataceae > UBA1306. The sequence goes on from CAYNFM010000008.1 coordinate 20,143, forward strand.
TGTTGTAGACGAGGAAGCAGGCGAAGGCGATCGTATCTATGAGAATGGAAACCCCGGCGATCCTGCGACCGTTATTCATTCGACCGCCTCCCCTTTCTCGGAGAGACCGCCAGCTCCGCCGCCCCGAGAGCGAGTCCGATCGCGCCCTCGACGCAGGCGAGGAGCATGGGTCCCGAAAGAGCGAGGTCCATGCGTTTGGCCAGGCTTTCGATCGTTCCCAGGACGGCGCCTCCGGAGAGAGCCGCATCGAGGGAAAGGAGACCCGCGAGTCCGGCGACGGCGAGGAAGGCGTTGGCCAGGGGCCAACCGCTGAGCCTGCACAGAAAGCGGAATCCGACCGCAAGGAGGAGGAAGCCTCCGGCAACGGAGAAGACCGAAAATAGCGGAGCATGGTCCATCGAATCCAGCCGATCCCATATCCAGGAACCCGAGAAAAGCGATGCCTCCGGAACGAGGACGATCGGACGTGCCTTAGGAAGGGCCGCTCGATAAGTCCTTCCTTGGATGTCCACATCGCCCGTCGAAGGATCTATCGAAGCGAAGGGCGCATAGGAGAGACGCGGATAATCCGAGTCGAAATCCACCGCGACAGCGTCCCGCGCCTCGCCTCCCGCATACGAACCGATCAACAAAACCACGTTGCCGAGCTGAACGGTCGTTCCTGCCGGAATCAGGCCCGTGGTCTTGGCGTTTATGGTCGACGAGCCCGCGAATGAATCGCGGACGAGGGGCAGCCTGCGAATCCCGATACCGACGGAAAGAAGGACGGCTCCTAGGAGGAAGAGACCGAGCCAACCGGCGGCTCGGTTCTTTACCCTAAGCTCGAATGAAAAAAAAGCCAAAAAAACGGTAAAAACCGCAGCTAAGGGTACGAGATCGAGAGCGGCTTTCGCCGCGTTTTTGTCGATTGAGTCGAAATTCCAGGTGGACGTGTTCAGTGAACCCGAAACCCCGGCCGTGAAGGAGATGAAAACGAGAATTATCGAGAATTCGAGACAGGCGCGGCCGATTACTCCGAGCCAAACTTTCATCGGGGTACTCTAGCATGTAGGCTGTATGCCTGCAAGCTTGGTCGATTTTCGGCACGCCCGCACAAGTTATCCACAAGAATATTCCCTGACCCTTCTCTGAAAGCATTTATGCGGAAGGAAATTAACAAGCTCGACAAATGGTCTGAAAATGTCGTTGCTACGGGAATACTACAATAGATATTTATTAGATAATAAATTAGATATAGAAGGGCTATGAAATCCTTAGTATTGGGATAAAGGTTCCCAATTGTCGTATACTTTTTGATACGATAGATTTTCCAGGTTAAAATAATCCTCATGAAGCACACAACTTATCCACAGGGATCGGTTTCCAGGCGATAACCAAAGCCCCTAACGGCACGTAGTCTTGAACTCAGCCCTGATTCGACGCGTTCCATTTTCCGCCTAAGGGAGATAACGCAGGGTCCAAGGTCCTTCCTTCCCCCGGGAACGCGGCGCAAGAGGGCCGCCTCGGCGACATCGCGCGGTACCGGAAAGGGCGCGCTTTTTAGAAGAATTTCTAAAAGCCTCCTTTCGCTCTCGCTTAAGTCGACGAAGCCCTTGTCTCCGACAAGACAGGTTCCCTTTAGTTCAAAAGGCCTTCCTTCGATGAAGAATTTCTTTTTCGCGAGTCGATGGATTCGCGCGAAGAGCTCGGACGGAGTCCAGGGTTCGCGGAGATAATCGGCGCATCCTCGCTCGAAGGCCGTCTCCATAAGGTCGATCGAGCCATAGGCTAAATAAGCGATTCCCCTGTATGGCGCGGTAACGAGCGGACGCGGAAGGGACAGATAATCCTCTGCCGGGAGCACGATGAAGTCAGGACTCGGCTCGTCCAGTCTCGGCGGCCCGTTCAGGACGACATAGTCCCCCTGCCCCGTTTCCGCGCCGTCCGGCCAGGGGCTTTCGGCGTAGGAACAATACGGTTCGCGGTCGGCCAGAATGCGTATCGTCACCCCTCGTTGCCCGCCTGGTCTAGGGCGCAGGCGCCTGGCCGATTCCGGGAGAGCCGTTCGCGGAATCGGCGCCCTCCGCGTTTCCCGCGTTTTGGGTGAGCATCTTGCGCTTGAGGTCCTCGAGCATCGCGTCCGCGCCGACTCCCGACGACTCTAGCTGGGCGAACTGCTTTTCCAGGCTGGCGCCGCTCGTCGCGTCATCGAGTTCCTTGGCGGCTTCGGTTCTCGCCTCGAGTTCGTCGACCTTCTTCGACATGCGCTCGAAGGTATCGAAAGCGCTCTTGTTGCCCGAGATGCTCGACATCGTCTTGTTGATCTTATCTTGGGCTTCGGCTCTCTTGGCCCTGGCGATAAGGATGTTTTTCTTGCGAGACGCCTCGTCGATCTTGTTCTGAAGCTCGCGAAGCGAGACCTTGAGCTTTTCGACGGAATCCCTTTGCGCCTGCCATTGGGTGAAGAGCTGTGTCGAGTAGCCTTCGTATTCCTGTTTTCGGACGAGAGCCTCCTTGGCGAGATCGTCCCGATTGGCGCGGACGGCCAGCATGGCCTTCTTTTCCCAATCCTCTGCCTGGCTTTTATTCTCGGCGGCCTCGCGCTCGAGCTTTTTTTCGTCGGCGATGGCCATGGCGACGGCCTTCTTGGACTCGATCATCTGCTCGTTCATATCGAGGAGCAGCTGGTTCAGCATCTTCTCGGGGTTCTCGGCCTTGCTGATGAGGTCGTTTATATTAGATGAGACCACGGTCTTGAAGCGGTCGAATATGCCCATATCTCGATCCTCCTAGTCGTCTTTATAGCGCGAGAGCAGGGGATAATGCTCGGAGAGCGCGAAGCCTATGGCGTCGAGCGAGGCCTCGAACTCTTCCTTATCCATAGTATCGTACTCCAACGTGTCCATAAGGACAACGTCGTCGCCGACGATCGCGTAAGCGCCATGCAGGAGTCCCGAGTAATTGAGCTTGAGGAGCTCGTGGAAAAAAGGCTCGCGTTCCTTGGACGGAACTCGCATCACCTTGGCCGTCAGGATGACGACCGGATCGGCGTGGGATATCACGATACCCGGCAGGCCCTTCCCGGCGTCCTCCACGAACCACGTTCCCTGCTGCGGCTCCTCGTAGGAAGCTCCGAGCGAGATGAGATAATCCTCTATCTTGTTGAGTCCCGGCATGCGTTCCTCCCCGCCTTCGTAAGGACGGAAGCGACGGCCCTAGCCCAGGAAGACTTGCCCCGAATTATCGATGGCGAGGATGGTCTTGCATTCGGAGCAGCGGAATCGCCCCGGCCTCGAGGCCTTGAGTTTCTTGTTGCAGATGGGGCAGGAGAAGATCTTGGGGAATACCGATGCGGTAGCGGTTTGGTCGCCCGCTTGGAAGAATGCGGTGGCCTCCTCCAAATTGTCCTTGATATTGAAAAATTGGGAAAAGCCGAGCAATTGGAAGACCTCGTAGACTTTGGGCTGGATCTCGAGAAGGACTATATCGCCCCCCCGCGGCTTCACTGCCTTCAGGAATGCGGTGAAGGAGCCTATGCCCGTGGATGAAACGTAGTTGAGCCCGCCGCAGTTGAATATAAGGCGGATGAAGCCGGCATCGATCGCCTTGCCGACTCGCTTTTGGAAAAAATTGGAGTTATAAGTATCGATATAGCCGGTGAGGAAGAGCGCGAGGCAATTCTCCACCGGATCGACTTTTTGGAGACGGATCTTTAGACTGTCATCCTTTTCGTCGTCGAAGCCGGGGACGATATCGTTATTGTTTGGCATAATGCTCCTCTTAGCCTCGTAACCAACTAATCGCATGCATTGTAAAAGCATATTAGTGCTCTCGTCAATGCGTTGTCAAATCGCGGAAACCCGCCTTCCTTATAATTATCGGCCCGGAACGGGGACAACTGTACGATGTCAGAAAGAAAGTCCCCCGTCCAGCGTTACGATCGCCCCCGAGGCGAGGCAGGGATCCGCAACGAGCAGATCGACGGCCGCCGAGGCGATCTCGGCCGGCTCGGCAAGGCGTCCGCCCGGGGCGCGCGACCTGAGGGCCGCTTTCTCGGCTTCGCCGATGTACTCGGTATCCGTGAGGCCCGGGCACACGAGGACGCAGCCGACGCCCCGGGGCGCTCCTTCGGCTGCGACGGATTTGACGAGGACGGCGAGGCCGGTCTTGGCCGCCGCATAGGCCGCGTTGGACGAGTACGCCCTGATCCCGTCGGTTCGCGAGCCGCCGAAGAGGAGAATCCTGCCCCAGCCTCTCGAGGCCATCGCCGGCAGGCAGGCCGAGCAAAGGGTTCCCGGCAGGGCGAGATCGAGCAATGCGACGCGCTCCCAGTCGGCGCGATCTGTAGCGGCGAGGCTCTTGCGGACGAAGGGGCCGAAGGCTACCACGAGGATATCGATATCGCCAAGGCCGGGCAGCGCGTCGGAGAGCCTCGCCAGGCCGGAGGCGGGATCGCCCAGGTCGAGCAGGAAGCCTTCGGATCCGGCCGCGCCGAGACCGGGCGTCGCGAGCTCAGGCTCGCGCGCGAGCCTGAGCTCGCGAAGAGTCGAGTCGAGCTTCTCGCGCGAGGAACCGCCGTGGACGACGACGTAGGCGCCCCTGGCCCCGAGCTCGAGCGATACCGCCCTGCCGATCCCGCCGGAACCGCCCACGACGAGGGCCCGCCTTCCTTCGAGCGAAGGCTTTTCGCCTTGCGAGGTCTTCATGCCGCCTGTATTATTAGCGCCGTTTCTCGGGCAAGCGCAAGGAGAGGCCGTGGACGAGCCTGGACCGTCGGGATTCGCGGATCTTTCGGAATTCGCGGTAGTGTTGTGCGGGGCGGAGGAAGGCGGGAACGTCGGCTCCGCCTGCCGCGCGATGAAGACGATGGGCCTGTCGCGGCTCCTGCTGGCGGGTTGCCCCGAGTTCCAAGCCGATCGCGTCCGGACGATGGCGGTCCATGCCTTCGACGTATTCGAGTCGGCCGAGTCCTTCCCCGACCTCGGCTCGGCCCTCGCGGGCTTCTCGCTCTCGGCCGGTTTCACGAGACGCCGCGGCGAGCGCCGCAAGGCCTTTTCGCTCAGCGCCGGGGACTTCGCCGCCCTGGCCCTGCGGAGGCCTGCCGGAGGCGGTATCGCCCTCGTCTTCGGTAACGAAAGGACGGGACTCACCGAGCGCGAGCTCGGCCTCTGCTCCCTCGCCGTCCATATACCGAGCTCGGATGCTTTCCCCTCGCTCAACCTCGCCCAGGCCGTTCAAATAGCCTGCTACGAGCTCAGGCGCCAGGCCATCGGGGAGAGAGACGGCAGCGCGTCGCCCGTTTCCCGCGCCGAGGTGGAGGCTTCGGTGTCGCGCATCGCCGGCCACCTGCGCGAGATAGGCTTCTTCAAGGTGACGCGCGACCGCGATCTCTCGGCCTTCCTGCGCGACAGCGCGGAACGCGCGGCCTATACCGCCTCGGAGCTGCGCTATTTCGAGTCGATTTTCCGCAAAGCGGCCGGCATGCTGCGCGCGGGGACGCGGAAGGAAGGCTGAAGGCCTCGCCGGACTGAGGCCATGCGCCGTCTCCTCGAGGGCTCATCCCGAGAAGGGCGTGTCCGTGACCGGCAGCCTCTCGAGATCGTAGGGGGTCGCCTGGTAGACGTAATAGTTGAGCCAGTTCGCGTACAGGAGGTGGGCATGCGAGCGCCAGGTCATGAGCGGCGGCAGGCGAGGATCGTCGTCGGGGAAATAGTTGGCCGGCGCCTTGATGGGCAGCCCCCTGGCGACGTCGCGGTCGTACTCGGCCTTGAGCGTTAGGCGATCGTATTCGGGATGGCCCGTGACGTACACCTCGCGGCCGTCCTTAGAGACCGCGATATAGGCGCCCGCCTCCTCCGAGGCGGACAGCAGCTTGAGCGCGCCCTCGGCCTCGATGTCTTCGCGCCGGACCTCGGTATGGCGCGAGTGCGGGGCGAGGAACACTTCGTCGAAGCCTCGCATGAGGGGCTCGTTGAGGTCGAGGGCCCGGTGCTGGAAGAGCCCGAACATCTTTTCCGGCAAGGGATACTTCCTGATCCCGTAGCGGTGGTAGAGCCCCGCCTGGGCCCCCCAGCAGATGTGCAGGGTCGACCATACGCTCTTCCGGGACCACTCCATAAGGGCGGAGAATTCCGGCCAATAGTCCACCTCTTCGAAGGGAAGGATCTCTACCGGAGCGCCCGTGATCACGAGGCCGTCGAAGCGCTCGTCGAATACGCGCTCGAGGGGCTCGTAGAAAGCCTCGAGATGCTCGATCGGGGTGTTCTTGGACTCGTGGCTGCCCATCCTCACGAAGGTGATATTCACCTGCAGCGAGGTATTCCCGAGCAGGCGGAGCAGCTGCGTCTCGGTGACCATCTTCGTGGGCATGAGGTTGACGACGGCGATGCGGAGGGGACGTATGTCCTGGTGGGCCGCCCTGTCGTCCGTCATCACGAAGATATTCTCGCCGGCGAGCTCGGATCTCGCCGGAAGGTCGTTAGGTATCCTCACCGGCATAGGCTTTCCCCTCCTTCGACCTTGGATCGCATTTTCGTGAATACCTCGCAAGCATGGCACCCGTCTCCGGCGGCCGCGCAAAGCCGCCCGGTAAAGAACCAGCAGAAACGGCCCTCCTTCGCCACGTAGGCCACGCATTTCGACCGCAGGTCCTCGGGGCAGCCCTTGTAGACCCAGCAGGGATCCTCGGCTTCGTCATTTCGCTCATCGAGCTTAAATATGAGGAAATACAATAGGCGCTCGACATGCCCGGGAACCTTGCGCCATCCCTGCTCGTAGCTCTCGACGGCCTTCAAGGAGAGCCCGAGGATTTCCGCGAGCTCCCTCTGGCTTTTGCCCAGCACGGCGCGGAGACGGGCGAATTCGTCGCTGCCGATGCGATGGCCTTCGCCCCCGGCCGAAACCTCGGGCATAGGCGCCCTTTTAACCTTTGGCATCTTGACAAATTTCCCCTGATTGCAACACAGTGTTACCGCCACAGTGTGGTATATAAGTATATTAAGCGCAAGGGGGTAAGCATGCATGACGCTCGTCGCCTGGGGAAGCTCCTATGCGGGATGCCAGGGCCCCGCCATAGCGCGGGGCATTGCCGCAGCCTGAGAGCTTCATCGGCGACGCGTATGCGATCGCCAGCCCATAGCATTCGGAGACAATCATGGCCAATGAAATCAAACAGGGATTCGAGACTTCCGCCATCCACGCAGGGCAGGTTCCCGATCCCGTCAGCCTTTCTCGCGGCGTACCCATAACCCGGACCAGCTCCTTCGTCTTCAAGAGCGCCGAGCACGCGGCGAACCTTTTCGCCCTCAAGGAATTCGGCAACATATACACCCGACTGACCAACCCGACCAACGCTGTGCTGGAAGACCGCGTAAGCGCGCTCGAAGGCGGGGCGGCTTCGGTAACCGCCGCATCGGGTACGGCCGCGATCTTCAATACGATCGTCACCATCGCCAAAGTCGGCGACGAGATCGTCTCGGCTTCCAACCTCTACGGAGGCACGTATACCCTCTTCGACGCCATTTTACCCGACCTGGGAATCAACGTCAGATTCGTAGATTCGAAGGACCCGCTGAATTTCGAGAAGGCGATCACGTCCAAGACCCGCCTTCTGTTCGTCGAGACCATCGGCAATCCCGTCCTCGATGTCGCCGACCTCCCCGCGATCTCCGCGATCGCGAAGAAGCATCATCTCCCCCTCGTCGTAGACGCTACTTTTACCACGCCCTACCTGCTCAGGAGCATCGAGCTGGGCGCCGATATAGTGATCAATTCCCTGACGAAGTGGATGGGCGGCCACGGTACCGCGATAGGCGGCGTCGTCACCGACGCGGGCAGCTTCGACTGGTCCGATCCCAAGTTCGCGCTCTTTACCCAGGCGGACAAGAACTACCACGGGCTGCGTTGGGCCATCGACCTTCCTCCCGAGCTGCGTAAGATAGCCTTCGCCCTCCGCAACCGTACCGTGCCGCTGCGCAATATCGGCGCCTGCCTCTCCCCCGACAACGCCTGGTTCTTCCTCCAGGGACTCGAGACGCTGCACGTCAGGATGCCGCGGCATTCCGAGAACGCCCTGGCGGTGGCCGAGCGCCTCGCCAAGCATCCGAAGGCCGCGTGGGTCCGCTATCCGGGCCTCAAGGGCGATCCCTCCTACCCCGTCGCCTCGAGGCTCCTCAAGAAGGGCTTCGGCGGGATGGTCGTTTTCGGGGTAAAGGGCGGGAAGGCCGCTGGCGAGAAGCTCATCGAAAGCCTCAAGCTCTTCTCTCACCTCGCCAACGTGGGCGACGCGAAGTCCCTGGCCCTCCATCCGGCGAGCACTTCGCATTCCCAGCTCTCGGAGGAGCAGCAGAAGGAGTCGGGACTCACGCCCGATCTCGTGCGCCTCTCGATAGGCCTGGAGAGCGAGGGGGATATCGTCGCCGACCTCGAGCAGGGGCTCGCGAAAATCTGAGAAGACTCATCGCATGAATAGGAGGGCCGCCCATGGCATGGGCGGCCCTCTTCGTTGCATGCGCCCGGCAGGGCGCTCCTGCCGACAGCCGCGCCGCGGCTATGCCGACGCCGGCTCGTCGAACAGCCAGGTCGAGAGATAGCGCTCGCCGGTATCAGGCAGGATTACGACTATCGTCTTCCCGGCGCTCTCGGGCCGCTTCGCGATTTGAAAAGCCGCCCAGAGCGCGGCTCCCGACGAGATGCCGACGAGGATGCCCTCGTCCTTGGCGAGCTTGCGCGCGGTAGCGCCGGCATCCTCGTGCTTGACGGTTATTATCTCGTCCACCGATGCCCGGTTGAAGACCTTGGGAATGAAACCGGCGCCGATTCCCTGGATCTTATGCGGGCCCGCGCGTCCCTCGGAGATGACGGGCGAGTCGGTAGGCTCGATGGCGAATGCCTGGACGCTCGCCTTCTTGGCCTTGAGCGCCTCGGATACGCCCGTTATGGTACCGCCCGTGCCGACTCCGCCCACTACGATATCGACCTTGCCTTCGGTGTCGCGCCAGATCTCCTCGGCGGTAGTCGTGCGATGGATCTCGGGGTTGGCGGGATTGTCGAACTGCATCGGGATGAAGGAGCCCGGCGAGGCGGCCGCGAGCTCTTCGGCCTTGGCGATCGCTCCCTTCATTCCCTTCGCTCCCTCCGTAAGGACGAGCTCGGCTCCGTATGCGGCAAGGAGCTTGCGGCGCTCGATGGAAAATGTCTCGGGCATCGTGAGGACGATGCGATAGCCCTTGGCCGCGGCGACGGCCGCGAGGGCGATGCCCGTATTTCCGCTCGTCGGCTCGATTATCGTGGAACCTTTCTTGAGAAGGCCGCGGCGTTCCGCGTCTTCGATCATCGCCAACCCTATCCGGTCCTTGACGCTCGAGAAAGGATTGAAGGATTCGAGCTTGGCGAGAAGGGTGACTTTGGACTCGGGTCCCGGGGACCCGTCGAGAGCGTGGATCTTTACGAGAGGGGTATTACCGATGAGGTCGGTAATCTTTTCGGCATAAGCCATGCTATGGTCTCCTTAGATGGAATAATCGGCGGTTCGAGGCGCGGCCGCGTCCTCGACGCTTACGCCCATGAGATATGTCCGTATGGCCTTGTCGAGGCCGGTCCATATCGGCAGCGTCGGACAATCGGCCGAGCGCGAGCAGAGCTCAGGACGGTCCGTACACTCTAGGAGGGACGATTGTCCCTCCAGGGCCTCCACGACATCCATCACGGCGATTTCGCCCGCCGAGCGGGCTAATACATAACCGCCCTTGGCCCCTCGGGCCGAGCGGATTATTCCCGCGTTGCGGAGCGGGATTACGAGCTTGGCGAGATAGGTCTCCGGAATCTCCTGGCGCTCCGCGATCGACCCGAGATCGACCGGTCCCGCGGTCCCATGCTGCGCGAGATCGATTAGGAAACGAAGCCCGTAGCGAGAGCGGGTAGAAATGATATTCACAATTCCCCCTAACCGGAGTGATATAGTATTGTTTGCGTTTCTATTGAAAGTCAAGGGGATTGAGCGATTTATGGCAGCTCTTTCAAGATTCATCCGGGTTTTGAGAGAGCATCGATCATGTAGCTTTCGTTCCAAAGAGCCCATCGAGCACGGCTTTGGTCCCGGCCCCCGAGCCCATCGTGAAGAAATGGAGACAGGGCGCGCCCGCTTCCGTGAGGTCGCGCGCGAGTCGCACCGCCCATTCGATGCCCGCGGCCCGTTCCGCGGCGGGGCTGCGCGCCTCGCCGAGCGCCCGCACCAGGCCCTGCGGCAGATCGACGAAGAACGTTCTGGGTATGGCGGCGAGGGACTTCGCCCTGAGCACGGGTTTGATGCCCGGCACGACTGGAACCCGCAGACCGAGATCGGCGAGGCGCCGGACGAGCTCGGCGTAATGGCCGGCCTCGAAGACCATCTGCGTTACGACGAAGCCGGCGCCCGCTTCGATCTTCTCTTTCAGGCGCAGGATGTCGGTCTCGAGATTGGGAGCCTCGAAGTGCTTCTGCGGATAGCCGGCCACTCCGATCGAAAAAAGCGTCGGCCGGCCCTCGGAGGGCGGCGTATAGCGTCCCGCATTGAGCGAGGCTACGTGCGCGACCAGGTCGACCGCGTGCGCATAGCCTTCCGTTCGACCCTCGCAGGCCGATTTCCCGCCGCCGTCATCGCGAAGGACGGGCGGGGAATAGCGCTCGTCCCCTCGGACGACGAAGATGTCCCGAAAGCCCGCGTAATGGAGATCGATGAGAAGGTCCTCCATGGCAAGCCTGTCCGCTCCCGATGCGACCAGGTGCGGCATGGTCTGAACGCGGAACTCCTCGCGAATCGCCACGGCCGTTCCGAGAGTGCCGGGCTTCGTCCTGAGGGCGACGCGCGAGGGCCCCCCGCCGGAATCGGCCCAGGCCCGGCCCGCCGGATGGTCGGTTACGCTGACGAAGGCGGGCCGATGCGGCATGATGAGTTCGACGGCCGCCTTTATTTCCTCTATGTCGCCTCCGCGGGCGGGGGGAATGACTTCGATCGATATGCGGCCGCCTTCGGCCAGGGACTGGAGGACTCTATCCATGGCGGCATTCTATGCTATCTCGTCGGCTTTCGCGAGGGTCCGGCGTCGTTGACCAGGCCTCGCGAGGCGTCATAGAGTTGATCATGCATAAGTACCTGATCGAAGGCGGATTTCCCGTCAAGGGAAGGATCAAGGCCAGCGGCAACAAGAACGCGGCCCTCCCCTGCATCGCGGCGACCGTCCTGGCCGGCGCTCCCGTCGTCCTCCGAAACGTTCCGGATATCGAGGACGTACAGGTCATGTTGGAGGTCCTCAAGCACCTAGGCGCCTCGGTCGAAGAGCTCGGCGTCAACGCCTGGCGGATCGATCCCGCTTCGCTCGGCCGTTCCGACGTCCCCCCCGAGCAAGCGCGCAAGGTCCGGGCTTCGATCCTCTTCGCCGGCCCCCTGCTCGCGCGCTTCGGCAAAGTCGAGCTGCCGCCGCCCGGCGGCGACGTCATAGGCCGTCGCCGGATAGATACACACGTCCTCGCCCTCGAGGAGCTCGGGGCTCGCGTCGATATAGACGGAGCCATCCGCTTCGCGGCCGACAAGCTCGTCGGCGCCGACATCTTCCTCGACGAAGCCTCGGTGACCGGCACCGAGAATGTCGTCATGGCCGCCGTGCTCGCGGAGGGCCGCACGACGATCCGCAACGCGGCGAGCGAGCCTCACGTCCAGGACCTCTGCCGCCTCCTCGTCGCGATGGGCGCGCGGATAGCCGGCATCGGCTCCAATGTCCTCGGGATCGAGGGCGTCAAGGCCCTCGGCGGCGCCGATTTCTCGATCGGACCCGACTACATGGAGATCGGATCCTTCATAGGGCTCACGGCGGTCACCCGCGGCGAGCTCGAGATCGAGGGCGTCGAGCCCGAGGACCTTCGGCCCCTCAAGGTCGCGTTCGGCCGTCTCGGAATCAGCTGGACGCTCAGGGATAAGCTCCTGCTCGTGCCTTCGGGTCAGTCCATGCGCGTAGTCGCCGATTTGGGCGGCCAGATACCCAAGATCGACGATTCGCCCTGGCCCGGATTCCCCCCCGATCTCACGTCGATAATGACGGTCGTCTCCACCCAGACCGAGGGTACCGTCCTCATCCACGAGAAGATGTTCGAGTCGCGCATGTTCTGGGTCGACAAGCTCATCGGCATGGGAGCGAAGATCGTCCTCTGCGATCCGCACCGCGCCGTCGTCTCCGGGCCGTCGCGGCTGCGGGGCGATTCGCTGACTTCTCCCGACGTGCGCGCCGGCATGGCCATGGTCATAGCAGCGCTCTGCGCCGAGGGAACCAGCGCGATCTACAATGTCTATCAGATCGAGCGCGGCTACGAGAACATCTGCGAGCGCCTCCAGGGCGTAGGGGCCAGGATACGGAGGATCGAGGATCGCTGAGCCGGGCTCAGGGAGGCTTTCCCGCCTTTTCGCTAGAACACGATATGCTTGGCCCGTATTTCCTTCGCGTTGCCGGCCAGGACGAGGGCACGATGCACGATATTGCGGAGCTGGCGAATGTTTCCGGGCCAGTCGTAGTCGAGGAGCTTGTCCATCGCCTCGAGCGCTATGCCTACCCGTCCTCGCGACGCCAGCAGGGCGAAATGCGCGGCCAGATCGACGATGTCCTCGCGTCTCGCGCGGAGCGGAGGCATCGATATGATCAGCGTATTGACCCGATAGAGCAGGTCGGTACGAAAGCTCCCCTCGGCCGCGACCCGCTCGAGGTCTTTTCCGGTGGCGGAAACGAAGCGGAAATCGGCCGCGACGCTCTTGCTGCCGCCTAGGCGCCAGAACTCGCCCGTCTCGAGTACGCGCAGGAGCTTGGCCTGGAAGGGAAGGCTTGCCTCGCCGATCTCGTCCAGGAAGAACAGTCCGCCTCGGGCGAGCTCGAAGGCTCCCGGCCTGGCTACCGCATCCGTAAAAGCTCCCTTTTCCGTGCCGAAGAGCTCGCTTTCGGCGAGATGCTCCGGAATCGCCGCGCAATTCCGAGCGACGAAGGAGCCGATGCCGCTCGGCGCGAGGTTCCAAAGGGAACGGGCGGCGATCTCCTTACCCGTACCGCTCTCGCCCATGATGAGTACCGGATAGCTGGATCCCGCATATAGCCGAATGAGATCCTCGACGGCCTTGATCGCCGCGCTGCGGCCGATGAAGAGGCTCGGTCGGCCTGGGCCGCGCGAGCCGGCGATGATGGCGGAATCGATCCTTCGCCTGATGTCCTCGTAGTCGCAAGGCTTCGGCAGGAAATCGGAGGCCCCCGATCTCAGGCAATCCACGACGACCGACGGATCGATTTCCCTGGAAAGAACCAGGAGCGGGGCTCCGCCGCTTTCTTCCGCGGTCTTGCGGATAAGCTCGTTTCTATGATCGAAGGAAGGCGGAAGGCTGAGGACTATGGCGGCGGGCGCGCAGCGCCGGACGGTCTCGGGCGCCCGGCCCGTCTCCGGACAGTGGAGGACCCTATACTCCCCGGCCAGGGTCGATTGAAATGATCGAGCCTCTCTGGGATCGTCCTCGATGAGCAAAATCGTTTCCATGGCGAAATAGGGATACTAGAATTCGAGTGGCCCGCTAACAACCAGATTTTCGCCTACTCCAGGCGCATGCGTGTAGACTTTTATCTACACGACGGAGCCTACTTCCCCCACATTCGTGCCACTAACAATAAGACGTTGTACCATAGATAGATGAATAATCTGTAAGCCTTCCATGGCCTACGGATCAAAAAGGGCATCCACTCGAAGCCCTGGCGGAAAAGAGGTTTCGAAGGCTTGGATCGCCGCTCCGCGAAGACCTCGAAGAGGTCGGAGCACCAGAGATAGATCCCGGAATTAAAGCGGGGAAGGTTGCGCGGGATCCATCTCTCGCGGCCGGGGACTCCCGTACCCACGAGGAGGAGACTCGGAGTGGCTTTCTTGACCGCTTCTACTATGGCTCCCTCCATGTGCTTCGGGTAGCGGCCGGCGTAACGGCCGACGACGCGGAGGCCGGGGAAGGTGGATTTGATGTTGCCTTCGGCTTTTTGGATGCTCGTCCTCGTCGAGCCGAGAAGATAGACCGACTTGCCGCGCTTCTCGAGGGCGGCGAGGAGCTTTACGACGAAATCGAAAGGCATATAGCGGACGGGCTCCTCCCTGCGTAAGAAGCGTGCGCCCTTGGCGATCGCGAGCGATATCGGAAGCACGAGGCTGGCGCCGGCGATCATGGTGCGGAATTCGTCGGAGTGTCTGGCCCGCATGAGGTCCCAAAGGGAAAGGAGTACGATCTGATGGTTTTTCCCGTCCGCGAACCGGACTACGAGATCCTCGATGCCTTCCTCGGGGAGGATATCCACTGCGACGCCGAGGACGGAGATGCGGTTCACGGGGGCTTGGGAATCCATGACGAGCGCTCCGACAGGATGATCTGGGCGGCGGCGACCGCGTATAACGCGGCCGTCTCGGCCCGGAGGACTGCGCCGGCCAGCCTCAGGGGCTTAAACCCTTCCTCAATAAGAAAATCGACTTCGTTTTGCGCGAAGCCCCCCTCGGGACCCACGCAGAGCGCAAGCGATTCCGACGCTCCGGTAAGATAACCGTGCATGGAAGACTGCGCAAGGGGAGCCTCATGGAGAAGTATTTTCGGATCCGAGGAAGAAAGGCCGCAGGCTTTTAGGGCTGCAGGCAGGTCCTGAAGCCTTAGGGGCTCGACGACCATGGTGCGGATGCCCGATCCCGATTGCTGGAGCGCTTCCCTCGCTATCCGCTGCCATCGCGACATACGGCCCGGGCCGCCCTCCTTCCCGGTCTGCGAGGCCCGAGAGGAGAGGAGGGGCAGGACCGCGGCGACGCCGGCTTCCGTAGCCTGACGGACGACGAGGTCCATTTTTGCGCCTTTGGGCAGTCCTTGGACGAGGAGGATCCTCGGGAGGGAACGGGAGCGATATTCTCCCTCCTTAACGGCTCCGGTCTCGGCGGGAGCGAGGTCGAGGACGATACGGCCCGGCGTGGACTCCGCTACCGAGCAGGTCCAGAGCTCGCCCTTTGCGTCGCGACCCGGGAAGGAGTCGCCCGGAGCGAGCCTGAGCACGCGGGAGACATAATGGGCGCGGCGTCCCTCTATGATGCAGCTTGGGCCGCCGTCCCAGTCCTCCGGGAGGATGAACTGCCGCATCGTTTGCAGGGACCTGGTCGCCTAGTTGCCGGGCGTCGGCGCCGGGAGGCTCGCCTTGCCGGCCTCGTCGGCCGCCTTCCCGGTTTCCGTCTGGGTCTTGGCCGCCGCTTTCTTGGCCTCGACCAGTTCCTTGACGGTTTTCGCGTTGGCCAGCAATTGTCCGTAATTCGGATCGTCGAAGAGCTTGATCGCCGTGTTGAGGGGCGAGTCGAACTCGAGGTCGTAGACGGGGGCGGCCTTGCTGCGGTTGAGCTGGTTCTTGATCAGAAGCTCGAGCACCCGTTCGGGGAGGGCGAAGCTCTGCCCCAGGCTGGCCGCGAAGGCGTCGCGTTGAGCGACCGAGGCGTCGGGTTGGGCCTTGGCGAAGGCCTCGATCTTGCCCGAGTCCAAAAGCTTGGCGAGGTCGGCGGTCTGGGCATCGCTGAGATCGGGTTCCTTGACCTCGAGGTCCGGAGGGATGCCGGTCTTGTCGATGTTCTCGTCGCTCGGCGTATAATATCGGGCGGTAGTCATCTTGTAGCCTGTCGTATCGATGGGGAAGATCTGCTGGACCGAGCCCTTGCCGTAGGTATTCTCGCCGACCAGGTAGGCGCGCTTGTTGTCCTTGAGCGCGCCGGCCAGGATCTCGGAAGCCGAGGCCGAGCCCCTGTTGATGAGGAGGACGAGGGGCTTGTCCTTGGGAACGAGGAGGTTGGGCCCCGCCCTGCTCACGGAGTTCTCGAAAGGATCCCGTCCCTTGGTGGAGACGATGACGCCGGAGTCGAGGAGATCGTCGGATATCCCGATCACGGCCTGGAGGAGCCCGCCGCCGTCGTTGCGAACGTCGATGATGAGGGCGCGATATCCGGCTTTGTCGAAGGCCTTGATCGCGTCCTCGAAGGCGGACTTGGTCGACGCCGTGAATTCGATGATGCGCAGGTAGGCGACATTCCCCGCTTGCGTCGGGATGAGGGCGGACTTGACGGTCGGGATCTCCACTATCGCCCTCACGAGGACCGCGTCGAACTCGGCCTCGCCCCTGCGGATGGTGAGCGTGACCTTGCTCCCCGCTTCGCCTCGGATCTTCTGCTGGGCCTCGAAGGAACTGAGCGGCGCGGTAGTCTCTCCGTCGATCTTGACGATGAGGTCGCCGGACTTGAGACCGTATTTGGCTCCCGGCGTATCCTCGATCGGCGACACTATCTCGATGTACCTCGGCGCGTCGTCGGCAGCCTTGGGATCCTTGGCCTGCTTGTCGATATAGAGCCCGACGCCTCCGAATTGGCCGGAGGTGATGTCGGTCATGTCGCTCAGCATGTTCTCGTCGAGAAATACCGAATAAGGGTCGTTGAGGGCCTCGAACATGCCCTTCATGGCGCCCTCGTAAAGCTTTTTCGCATCGGGCTGATCGACGTAGTTCCGGAGGACGAAGCGGAAAGTGTCTCCGAGCTCGCCTAGGTAGCGCCTCGTGTCCGAGTCGGAGGCCCCTGCGGAATCGGCCGCCTGAGCGACGGCCTGGGGAACCGAAAGAGCGAGGGCCGATACGAGGATTATCGCCGCCCCGACGGCGCTCCAGACCGTCCTATGCCCAATGTCCTTGTTGCTCAACGTGGATCTCCCTTTCCGGCAGCCGGAGACCGAGAGTCTCGGCCAAACAGTTGAACCGTATGTATGATGGAAGATAGCACGAAGATCGACTCCTGCAACATTACCGGGACCTGTCTTCTTGACGGGGTCTATCGGCCCAAGTACACTTGCAACATATATGAGACACAGGGCAGTTCACCTCATGGCGGCGATAGCGGAATCGTTCCGCTTCCTCGCCATAGTGTTCCTGGCCTTCGACCTGGACGTCTTTTTCGGCCCGAGCGCCTCCGGCCTCCTCCGCTATGCCGCCGCGCCTCAGCTCCTGTTCGCGGCCGGTTTTTTTTTCCTGTGGCTGGATCCTGGACGCTATGACGCGTATAGGCCTCTGCTGATCGTCGGCAAGCTGGCCTCGATCGCCTGCTTCCTCCCTCTGGCCTTGGCCCTCGCGCGCGACCCCAAGGCCTCGGCCGTATCCCTCGGCGTCCCCGGTCTCGGCGGGATCCTGGCTTCTCTCATCGTCATCGTAGATATCGCGAGCCTATCGGTCCTCGTCCTGGTAAAGCGGATAGAGGGCGTGTAATGCGGATCGTACCCATCGCGAGCGGCAAGGGCGGGGTCGGCAAGTCCATGGTGGCTGCCAACCTGGCGGTAGCCCTCTCGCAGTCGGGCCGCAGGACCGTCTTGGCCGACCTCGATCTCGGCGCATCGAATCTCCATCTCATCCTCGGCATCGCCGCGCCGAAGACCGGCATAGGCACCTTCCTGTCGGGATCGCCCCAGGGCGCGAGCTTCGAAAGCATCGTCCTCGATACCGACTACCCAAACCTGCGTTTCATACCCGGGGACGCCGAAGTGCCCGGCCTGGCGAACATAAAGACCTCCCAGAAAAACCAGCTCGTCAAGCGCCTTCTTTCCCTCGACGCGGATTATCTGGTTCTCGACCTGGGCGCAGGCACCGGCTCCAACATCCTCGATTTCTTCCTCATGAGCGCGCATGGCCTCGTGGTCACCGCTCCTACCCTTACGGCTACTCTCAACGCCTATCTTTTCCTGAAGAACGCCGTCTTCCGCCTCCTCTATGGCGCCTTCGGGCAGAAGTCGCGCGCTTTCGAGCATATGGAGACGCTTCGCAAGGACGGAGCCTCGCTGAGGACCGCATACATCCCGGCCATACTCGACCAGGTCCGCGATATCGACCCCGATCGATGGGCGATCGCGAACGACCGAATGGCCCGCTTCAGGCCGCGCCTCCTCATGAACATGCTCGAGGACCCCAAGGACGCCGAGAAGGCGCAGAAGATACGCCGCTCGTGCAAGGAATACCTCAACATAGAGATCGAGCATCTCGGCGTCCTCTATCGCGACGAGCTCCAGGACGTCGCCCTGGGGAGCAGGATCCCCATCATTCGCTATAAGCCGCAGTCGGTGCTCTCGCAGGCGCTGTACCGCACGGCCGATAAGCTCCTGTCCTCGGAGGACGAGGAGGACATGTCCCTCTCGCTCGCCGAGATCGAGGGCGGCTACCGAACCGCCGAGCTCGAGGCGGAGGCCGATTTCGGGGCCAAGGCGGCTTACGTCGAGGAGCTTCTCTCCTCGGGCGCGCTCACCACGGGCGAGCTCGTCGAAGCGATCCGAGGCCAGCAGTTCGAGATCGACAAGCTCAGGCGCGAGAACCAGTTCCTCAAATACAAGCTCGCGAAGGCCCTCGAGCAGGGCTTCGCCGGCTAGGTCCCAGCCATGTCCCCGAGCGTAGCCAAGGGCGCCATCGCGCTCGCCATAGACGAAGACGAGCTGGAGGCGAGCCTGATCTTCACGCCCGACAAGGACGGGGCCGAATGGACGGCCGAGAAGATCCTGCGAGTCCTCATGGACGCGCGGATAGGCGGCTACAATCAGCGGCGAGCCGAGGATCTGGTGCAGAAACTCGGGCGGGCGAAGGGCAAGGTCAAGGAGATCGTCGCTTCGGGCGTCGCGCCGGAGCCGCCCAAGCCGGAGTTGCCCGAGTGGGCGGATATGCCCATGCCGCCGGAGCTTGCCGAGCTCGCCCAACGCGTCGTCGCCGAGGCTCCTCCCCCCGTCCTATATAAGGTCAGGTTCGAGTCCGTCAAGGTCGAGAAGACGGTGAGGAAAGCGGCGGCGCTGCCTTTCCTTCCTCCCAAGCTCGAGAAAATGCAGACGATCGAGAGGCGGGAGAAGCGCGAGCAGGTTTTCCCCGACCCGACTCTCCTCCAAACCGGATGGGCGCGGCGCGGGGAGCGGGTAGGCCTGCTTTCGCAGGCCAGGCCCGGAAAGCCCGGCAAGACTCTTTTCGGCAAGCCCCTCCAGCCGCCTTCCGATGACGGCTCCTTCCTGACCGGCCCCGGCATCCTGCGCAACAAGGGCGAGCTGCTGGCCGATTGGGACGGCGTCGCGAGGATCGGCGAGCGCTGGGTCGACGTCGTGCCCGTCCCGCGGCACAGCTGGTCCGTGGAGCCGTCGCCGGATGGCGCCACCTATTTCCTGAACTACAACCCCGGCGATCCGCGACTGCCCGGGCCGGGGCCGATGGAGATACTCGAGAAGGCGAAGGAGCTCGGCGCGCCCGAAGACGGCCTCGTCGATGCCCAGGACGTATCCGAGGCCATCGAGCGCGCCGTATCGAGCGGAGACGCATTGTTCAGCTGGAGCCTTTCCAGGGATAGGGATGCCAAGATCGAGATCACGGTCAGCCCGGACCGCGTCAAGGCAAGGCTATCGATATGGAAAGGCAGGGGGAGGGGGAAGCCTCTCGACCTTTCCGCCTTGAGCTCGGCCCTCAAGGCTTCCGGAGTCAGGGGCTTCAAGCCCGACGAACTCAAGAAAGACGTGCTCGCCTTCTACAGGGGCAAGGATCCCGAGCTCCTCGACTATCCCCTCGCGGAGGGACGCGCCCCCGAGCGGGGAAAGGGCAGGGCGCTCGCCCTCGCGGTCTCCCTCCTCCCGGAGGCCAAGGCCTCCGAGCTGCGCGAGCGCCTCGCGGGGCATCCGGGAATCGCCAAGGCCCTGTCCAGTCTCGCCGAGTTCCCGATCGACCAGGCGACGAAGATAGCCCAGGTTCAGCCGGGGCAGAAGCTGGGCGATATCCCGCCATCGGTAGCCGGCCAGGACGGCGTGGACGTCTACGGCCGGCCGATCCCCGGGATCGCCGGCAACGATCCTTCCATAAAGACCTATGAGAACATAGACTTCGGCAGGGACAAGCTGGTCGCGACCGTCGGCGGGCTTCTGCTCGCCGACGAGATGGACAAGGCTTGGAGGCTGCGCGTCCTGAGTTTCCGCGACTCGATCATCGATGTCTCGGTGTCGTCGGACTCGATGTCCGCCGCGGTGACCCTCGTCGCGGAGGAGGGTTTGGGCTCGCCGCTGTCCGTGGAGAGGATCCTCTCGGCCCTCTCGGAAAAGGGCGTGAAGCAGGGCCTCGAGCCCTACTCCATAGCGGAGGCCGTCGCCGATGCGCGCGCGGGCAAGCCGGTGCTCAAGAAGGTGGTGGCTAGGGGCCGCGCCTCTCGCGCCGGCGGGAGCGTGGAGACCACGTGGCTCGTACACAAGGCGACGGGTGCCCTCTACTCGGTACAGGCCGGAAACAGGGTGGACTTCAGGGAGCGCGACACGATGACCCGCGTCGAGGCGGGGGATCCGATACTCAAGCTGGGCAAGGCGGGAGACGCGGGCGAGGACGGAATCGACGTGTTGGGGCGCCCGGTCAAGTCGGGCGGGGCGGATTCCGCGGCCCCGCCGGAGCACGACGAAACGGTTCGCGAGGAGATAGCCGAGGACGGATCGATCGTGTATATCGCGAACGTAAGCGGGGAGCTCGTCGTCGACGGGGTCTTCGGCTCGGGCGGCAGGGTCTCGATTCGCGAGCGGCTGGCTATCCAGGGCGACCTTGGCCCGGCAACCGGGAACGTCAAGTTCCCCGGCCTGGTCCAGGTTTCCGGCTCGGTGCTAGCCGGGTTCTCGCTGGTCGCGGGCGGCGACGTCTCGATAGCCGGGGCGATAGAGGCATCCCTGCTCTCGAGCGACGGCGGGGTTCGCGTCGCGGAAGGGATAAAGGGCGCGCGCAAGGGCACCATTCGGGCGAGGCTCGGGATAGAGGCCGCCTTCGCGGAGCAGGCCCTCCTCCTCGCCGTCGAGGACATCAAGCTCAAGACCGGCTGCATCCTGTGCAACGTGAAGACCAACGGTCGTCTCGTAGTCGCGGGCGAGAGAGGCTCCCTCATCGGCGGCCTCTGCAAGGCCCGCAAGGGCATCGACGTAGCCGTCCTGGGCTCGGAGAACTATGCCAAGACCGAGGTCTCTTTCGGCCAGGACTATCTCGTCGCCGACCAGATCGATGCCGAGGGCCGGGAGATCGAGAAGCTGAAGGCGCTCATACTGCAATCCGACCGCACGATGGCCGAGCTCGAGAGGGCGGGAGCGGGGCTCGACCGGATACGGCAGGATAAGGTAAAACTAGTCAAGCTGCTCGAGAAGCGGACGCATAGGATCTTCGACCTGCGGGAGAAATTCGAGGCCCATGTCGCCTCCGAGGTCAGGGTTCGCGGCATCGCCTTCCCGGGAGTGATACTCGAAAGCCACAACCGCTTCTTCGAAGTCAGGACCAAGAAGGCCAAGGTCGCCTTTTCCTTCGATCAAGCCTTGGGCCGCATAATCGAGCGGCCTTTATAGGAGGGCTCATGCCCGCAGCCATGCAGTTCCCGACCTGGATCAAGCCCGAGATAATACCCGGCCTGCCCCTCCGCTGGTACGGCCTCATGTACGTCGTCGCCTTCGCGGCCACGTGGTTCCTGTTCCGCTACGAGTCCAAGCGCAGGCAGGCCCCGTGGACGGTCGAGGAATCGGAGGGCTGGTTCTTCTGGGCCATCGTCGGCCTCCTCATAGGCGCCCGCATCTTCGGCACCCTCGTCTACGATCCCACCGGCTACTACCGCTCGAGGCCTTGGCTGATCTTTTGGCCCTTCGACGAAAGCATGCGTTTCACCGGCTTTCAAGGAATGTCCTATCACGGCGGGCTCGTCGGCCTCATCGTCGCTACCCTCGCGTATTGCCGAGCGAAGAGGCAGAGCTGGCTCGCGATCGCCGACGTCGTCGCGGTGTCGGCTCCCCTGGGATACACCTTCGGTCGATTGGGCAATTTCATCAACGGAGAGCTTTGGGGCAAGGTCACCTCCTCGCCCATCGGCATGATTTTCCCGTCGGTGCCTGAAACCGGCCGCTTCAAGGCCAGCTTGCCATGGGTCCAGGAGGCTGCCACAAAGGCGGGCATACGGCTCAACTCGATGAACGACCTCGTCAACCTCCCGCGCCATCCTTCCCAGCTCTACGAGGCCGTGTTCGAAGGCTTCGCCCTCTGGCTCGCGCTATGGATCTTCGTCCGAAAGCGCGAAAGCTTCCGCGGCCTCGCTACCGGCGTCTACGCCATAGGCTATGGCGCCATCCGCTTCGTCATAGAGTATTTCCGCGAGCCCGACCAGGGCATCGGCTACATTCTCGGGGACAGGAGCGCCCCTACCTATATCGTGACGAGTCCGCTCAATTTTTCCACGGGGCAGGTCTTCTGCGCGGCGATGATCGTCGGCGGGGCGCTCTTCCTCTTTTTCGCCCATAGGTCCGCCGAGAAGGCCGAGGCGGGGAATGGCGCGCCCGGCCCGCATGACGCTGCCGCGTCGGCGCGGAGGCTGCGCAAGAAGATCAAGTAGCGCCGAAGGCTTCGCGGCGAGGAGGCGTGCATGGACTATGTCAATCTCGGCGCATCGGGGCTCAAGGTCTCGAGGATCTGCCTGGGCTGCATGAGCTACGGCGATCCGGCGAGAGGCCAGCAGCCATGGGCGCTCGGCGAGGAGGCTTCGCGGCCCTTCATCAAGAAGGCCCTCGAGCTCGGCATCAATTTCTTCGATACGGCCAACATGTACTCGCTCGGCGCGAGCGAGGAGGTCCTCGGTCGGGCCCTCCGGGATTTCGCGAGGCGCGACGACGTAGTGATCGCGACGAAGGTCTTCTTCCCTATGCGCAAGGACGACCCCAACTCGCCCGGCCTCTCGCGCAAGGCGATATTCCGCGAGATCGACGCCAGCCTACGCAGGCTAGGAACCGACTACGTGGACCTCTACCAGACCCACCGCTGGGATTACGCGACGCCTATCGAGGAGAGCCTCGAGGCCCTGCACGACGTCGTCAAGGCAGGCAAGGCCCGCTACATCGGCGCCTCGTCGATGCACGCCTGGCAGTTCGCGAAGGCCCTTTACCTGTCCGATCTCCATGGCTGGACGCGCTTCGTCTCCATGCAGCCCCATTACAACCTCATCTATCGGGAGGAAGAGCGCGAGACGCTCCCCTTGTGCGCGGCCGAGGGCATCGGGGTGATCCCCTGGAGCCCCCAGGCCCGAGGAAGGCTAGCGCGGCCCTGGAAGGCGGAGGAGACGGCCAGGACCAGGACCGACGCCTTCGGCCGTACGCTCTACGACGACGTCGGCGCCACCGACCGCGCGGTCGTCGAGCGCGTCGCCCAACTGGCCGCGTCGCGCGGCGTCGCGATGTCCCAGATCGCCCTGGCCTGGATGCTCGGGAAGCGCGCGGTGACCGCTCCGATTGTCGGGGCGACCAAGCCCGGCCAGCTCGAGGACGCGGTCGCGGCCTTGTCGCTCAGCCTCGGCGCCGAGGAAGTCGACAGGCTCGAGGAGCCCTACGTCCCGCATAGGATCGCCGGCTTCGAGTGAGGCGATGTCCGGGGCCTTATCCGAATATCCCGCTTTTCCCCGTATAGCGCAGCCAGCGTCCCGCCTTGGCCCTTTTCGCGTCGTCGAGCAACGCGATGGCGTAGCGGGCGGCCCGTTCCGTCTGGCCGCTCGCGTCCCGCAGCCCGAAAGCCGACCAGGAAGCCCCGATCGCGGCCGAGAAGAGTCCCATGCCCAAGCCTTCGAAGGCGCCATCGGCCATCGCGGCGGCCGGCCCGACTGCCGCGTCGCGGGGGCACTCGGGGGCGAGGAGGAG
Organism: uncultured Treponemataceae bacterium; assembly: GCA_964396415.1. Taxonomy (GTDB): domain Bacteria; phylum Spirochaetota; class Spirochaetia; order Treponematales; family Rectinemataceae; genus UBA1306. Next base: position 43,853 of record CAYNFM010000008.1, read on the forward strand.
GAGGGAGCCGGCCTTGCGCGACTCGAAGCGGCGGACGAGCTCGCGGGCGAGATAGAGGGGTCCCGCGCAGCGCTCGTCAATCAGGCCCGCGAGCTCGCCGGGCTTGCCCGAGAGGAAGTCCGTCTTGGCCTCGGCGGGGTCGAATACGAGGACGGCCGCGTCCAGCTCTCCCAGGGCGTTCGTCGCCGAAAGGACGAGGGAGGAGGCGGACACGTAGGACCGCGGATCGTAGGCGAGCGTGACGGCCCTCGCGCGCTTCCCGTCGTCGGAAGCCTTGGAAATCTCGGCGGGGACCGGTCCGCGCGCCAGAGCGAGGGCCAGCGACCAGCCCTCCGCGCTCGCCTCGGCCGCGAGAGCGGCCGCGAGCGGGCCTTCGAAGGGGGCGATCAGGATTGTCTTAGCCACGCCGCCGAGTGTACTATGCGGCCATCGGTGGCCGCAACACTCAATGATGCTTTCGGCGACTCGGGCGGTTCTCGGTAAGCCATTCTCGCGGAGGCGTAGATGCTTGTCGGCTTGGCTCAGGTTAATACGGTGATAGGCGATTTCGAAGGCAACCTCGCCAAGATGCTGGATTTCGCCGCGGCGGCGGTCGGCCCGGCGGGCGCGGTCGCCCGCTCCGGCCCGGAGGGCAAGGTCGACCTCCTCGTCTTTCCCGAGCTCGCCCTCTGCGGCTATCCCCCCATGGATCTGCTCGATCAGGACTCCTTCGCCGAGGAGAACCTCGCGGCCCTCCGGCGCCTGCAGCGCGGACTGCCTCCCGAGCTCGCGGTCGCGGTCGGCTACGTCGACCGTAACCGCACGGGCCGCGGCAAGAGCCTCGTCAACGCCGTCGCCTTGCTCCGCGGAGGAGCGCTGACCTTCTCCCAGGCCAAGACCCTCCTTCCCACCTACGACGTCTTCGACGAGGCGAGGTACTTCGAGCCGGCCCGCGAGCGGCGCGTCGTGGAGATCGCCGGCAGGCGAGTCGGCTTCGCGATCTGCGAGGATATCTGGTGGAGGAGTCCTCCCATGCCCGGCCTTCGCTACGAGGTCGATCCCGTCAAGGAGCTCCTGGACGAAGGCGCCGAGATACTCGTCGTGCCGTCGGCCTCGCCTTTCGCGTCGGGCATCCTCGAGGTCCGGACCGGCCTCGCGCGCGGGGCCGCGACCGAAGCCGGCATACCGGTACTCTATTGCAATCTCCTCGGCGCGAACGACTCTCTCGTCTTCGACGGCAGGTCCTTCGCGATCGGCCCCGACGGCAAGCTGGCGGCCTTTTCCGGATGGGAGGAGGAGCTCCTCGTCGTCGATACCGACGCGCTCGAGGGGAAATCGGCTTCGGAGGCTCCCTTACCCGTCCATGCCGATAAATACGACGAGATCGAACGCGCCCTCGTCCTAGGCATCCGGGATTACATGCGCAAGTGCGGTTTCCAAAGGGCCTGCCTCGGTCTCTCGGGAGGCATAGATTCGGCGCTCGTCGCGGTTCTCGCGGCCGAGGCCATCGGAGCCGACAAGGTCACCTGCCTGTCGATGCCGAGCCGCTTCTCGAGCGAGGGCTCGGTCAGCGATTCGCTCGCGCTCTGCCGCGGCCTGGGCATCCGCCTCGAGAGCCTGCCCATCGAGGGGCCCTTTACCGCCTTCCTCGACCTTCTCGAGCCCAAGTTCGAGGGAAGGCCGCAGGATATCGCGGAGGAGAATCTTCAGGCCCGTGTACGCGGCTCGATCCTGATGGCTTGGTCCAATAAATTCGGCGCCCTCCTCCTGACGACGGGAAACAAGAGCGAGCTATCCGCCGGCTACTGCACGCTCTATGGCGACATGTGCGGAGGCCTCGCGCCCATCGGCGACCTGCTCAAGACGGAAGTCTACGACCTCGCGCGCCATATCAACTCCCGCGCGGGGAGGGCCGTCATCCCCGAGGCGACGCTGACCAAGGCGCCGAGCGCGGAGCTCCGGCCCGGCCAGACCGACCAGGATTCCCTGCCTCCCTACGGGATCCTCGACGAGATACTCGGCCTCTATATCATCCGGAACCTCGGGGCGGCGGAGATCGTCGAGCGCGGCTACGACGAGGCCCTCGTCGAGAGGGTCGTATCGATGGTGGGGCGGGCCGAGCATAAGCGCAGGCAATCGGCGCCCGTCGTCAAGGTTTCGGCGAGGGCCTTCGGCACGGGGAGAAGGATGCCCATCGCGCGGGCGCTCTACGAGGCTCGCCTTCGTTGAAAGCTTGCGCCGTGCGGCTTAACCTAGTATCTTACATTCGAGGCGAGAATGACTTACAAGCTTGACGGGGCGAAATTCCCGACCATCGAGGACCTCATCGAGGCCCTCTATCCTCTCTATTCCGACCGGATGTCCGAGGAAGAGTTCAAGAAATACGTCGAAGAGCATGCCGAGAAGCAATAGCGCAGACTCCCCCGCCTTGATGGAGAAGGGCGGCGAAGCCGCGCGCCGGTCGGCGCGCACGCAGCTCAATCATATCGTCGGCTACGGAGAGATCCTGAGGCAAGACGCGATCGAGAATGGCCACGAGGACCTTGCCGCGATCTTCGCCACGATCAAGGAATCCGCGCAGGCGCTCAAGGAACCCTTGCTCGCCCGCCTCGACGAGCGCGGATCGGCGGGGCCCGAGGCGCTCGACCACCAGATCTACGGGATCATCTACGCCCTCGTCGCCCTAGTACAGGAAGTCAAGGGCAAGGCGTCGGCCGGCGGCGACAGGGATCTCGTCCTCGACGCTGACAGGCTCCTCCAGGCGGGCAACGCCATCCTCGAGCTCATGGCCGCCGAGGACGACGCTCCGGCGGGGGCCGCCGAGGAGGAAGGCGATGCCGGCTCCCCGCGTCCCCAACTGGCGGCCTTGGAGCTCGAGCCGGCGCCCCGCCCGGGCCGGATACTCGTCGTGGACGACAACCTCTTCAACCGCGAGCTCCTCTCGAGGCATCTCGAGCGCCAGGGCCATGAGGTGAGGGCGGCGGCCGACGGCCTCGCGGCCCTCGAGCTGCTTCGCTCCGAGCCCTTCGACGTCGCGATCATCGACGTGATGATGCCGGGGATGAACGGATACCAGCTGCTCGAGCGGATGCGTGCGGAGGAGGTCCTGAAGGGCGTGCACGCTATAGTGATTTCCTCCCTGGAGGACACCCAGATCATCGCGCGCTGCATCCAGCTCGGGGCCGAGGACTATCTCCCGCGCGAGTTCGAGCCCGTGATCCTCAAGGCGCGCATAGAATCCTGTCTCGAGAAGAAGCGGATGAAGGAGGAGCAGGAGCTCTACGTGAGCGCCCTCGTAGAAGCCCAGGATAAGCTCAGCTCCGAGCTCCGCGGGGGAGCCTCCTACGTCCGGAGCCTCCTGCCGGAGCGGCTGACTCTCCCGGAGCTCGCGACGGACTGGGAGTTCGTGCCTTCGGCCTCGCTCGGCGGAGACGTCTTCGGCTATCACCTCCTGGGCGGCGAGGACGGAGGAGGCAAGCTCGCCCTCTACCTGATCGACGTGAGCGGCCACGGAATCGAGGCCGCCCTCTTTTCCGTCACCCTTATGAACATGCTCAAGACGCAGGTCCTGCCCGAAGCCGACTTCTACGAGCCGGCCTCAGTCCTCGACAAGCTCAACGCCTCGTTCAAGATGGAGGAGCAGAACAATCTCTTCTTCACGGCCTGGTACGGCGTATGGGACCACCTGGCGAGGCAGCTGGTCTATGCGAGCGCCGGCAGTCCGCCCGCCATCCTCGTCCTGCCCGACGGATCCACGGAGGAGCTGTCGACCTCCGGCATGATCGTCGGGGTGGCCGAGGACGCGCATTACGATTCCGCCAAGGCCGAGGTCCCCAAGGGCTCGGGCCTCTACGTATTCAGCGACGGGATCTACGAGTTCAGGGCGAGGGACGGAAGCATCTTCGGCATGGAGCGCTTCGCCAAGGCCCTGGTCGGGATAGCCTCGGAGCCCCGCGGCGAGCGGCGTACGCTCGACAGGATCCTCGACTTGACCAAGGCCGAATCCTCGTCCAGGCGCTTTCCCGACGACGTCTCGATCCTGGAGCTGAGGCTTGATTGACGCGTCTTCCGGCGATCGCCTCGAGATCGCGCTACCCGACGATTTCCACGTCCACCTTCGACAGGTCCCGGAGATGCCGGCCTACGCCCGACGGGAGGCCCTGTCCTTCGGACGCGCCCTGGTCATGCCCAACACGGTTCCGCCCGTGGTTTCCGCCGCGGATATCGTCGCCTATCGCGCGGCGATCCTCGCCGCGGGACGAGGCGACGGAGCGGCGCCGATGCCTCTCATGAGCTTCAAGCTCCTGCCCGGCATGAGCGCCGATGCCGTGCGCGGCTGCGCGGCCGCGGGGGCGATCGCGGGCAAGTACTACCCGGCCGGATCGACGACCAACGCCGCGGACGGCCCCTCCGACCCCTCCGAGCTACGCGAGGCCATCGCGGCCATGGAGGAGGCGGGGATCGTCCTCTGCGTCCACGCCGAGGATCCCTCGGCGCCGGTCCTCGACCGCGAGGCTGCCTTCATCCCGACCCTCGAGCGCCTGCTCGCCGCTCATCCCCGCTTGAAGGTGGTCGTCGAGCACGTCTCCACGATCCCCATGCTCGATTTCGTGCTATCTTCCCCCCCGCGCGTGGCCGCCACGGTGACCGCCCATCACCTCCTGCTCGGACTCGACGATCTCTTGGGCGAGGAGATGAACCCCTACCTCTTCTGCAAGCCGATCCTCAAGCCCGCGCGAGACCGCAACGCCTTGCGCGAAGCCGTCCTGCGAGGCGAGCCCAGACTCTTCTTCGGAAGCGATTCGGCGCCCCATCCGCGGGCGGCCAAGGAAGGGCCTCGGGCGGCCGCCGGGATCTATTCCTCGCCTTCCGCCGTCGCGGCCCTGGCCGGCCTTTTCGACTCGGAGGGCAGGATGGGCGGGCTCGAGGCCTTCCTCTCGCGCCGAGGCGCCGCTTTCTACGGACTTACGCCTTCGGAGGGACGCCTATCGCTCGTCCGTCGCGAATGGGTCGTGCCGCGGGAAGTCGACGGCGTCGTGCCCATGCTCGCGGGAGAAACAATGTCATGGACGGCGTCGCGGCTATAACCGCGCTATCCGCGATTTCGTCAGGACTTCGCAGCCCGTCTCGGTGACGAGGACGTCGTCCTCGAGCCGCACTCCGCCCAGCTTCGGGTCGTAGAGTCCCGGCTCTATCGTGACGATATTCCCGGGAGAGAGGACGTCCTCGCAATCCTCGCGCGAGCGGAGGAGGGGCGCCTCGTGCGCATCGAGTCCTATTCCGTGGCCGAGACCGTGCGGCATCGCGAAGCCGGCCTCCGCGAAGATCGCATCGGCACGCAGGGCCACCTCGCGGCAGCGTCGACCCGGCGCGATCATCGCGATGGCCTCGGCGTGGGCGCGCTCTACGAGCGCGACCATGCGCTCGCCCTCGCTCCCGAGGCTTCCGCGCGCGAAGCTCATCGTTACGTCGGTCGAGTAGCCCTCGAGCCTGAGACCGAAGTCGAGAATCGACAGGCCCTCGGCGGCGAAGGGTCCTGCCCCATAGGGCGGGAAGGCGTGGATTCCCCAGCTGCGCGACGGTCCGGCCGCCAGGGTCTCGAAGCCGAGCCCCTCGCAACCGGCCTCGCGGCAGGAGCGCTCTATCAGGAGGGCGGCGTCGAGTTCGGTGAGGATCCGGCCCGAGCGGACTCCCGCCTCGACCTCGTCGATGAGGGCATTCGTGATGGCGGCCGCCCTTCCGTAAATCTCCAGCTCGTTCGGGTCCTTGATCGCCCTGAGCCCGCGGACGAAAGCATCCGCGCCCTCGACTCGGCAGACGAGATCGTAGGCCGGAAGTCCCTCCACGAAGTCGACGTAGCGGGGATAGGCGAAGGTCGACGGCAGCTCGACCTTGGAGCCTTCGGGAAGTCCGAGGCGAGCGATGACCTCGGCCAGCGCCCGCAGGGGAAGGCGCTCGAAATCGGCGTAGGCGAAAATCTCGCCGGCTTGCGCGAGGGCTCGCGCCAGATTTACGTCCCAGGCCACGAGCGTGGAGCGGCCGTCCGCGGCGACGACGAGGAGGGCGTCCGCGGGATGGCCCGTCAGGTAGCGGACGGCCTGGTCGCGCCGACCCTCGGCGTCCTCGAAGAGGGCGGCCGCGATTCCTTCCGAGGCGAGGCGGGCGGCGACGCGCGAGACCCGGCTCGCGCGCGAGCTTCGGCTCGCGAATCCCGCCTCGCCATCCCTCATTGCATGGCCTTGAGCGCGGTCTGCGCCGCGAGGATGATTCCGCCCGACCAGTTGTCGTCGAAAGTCACCGCCAGGAGAGCCGGCCTCGTGATCTTGTTCTTGGCGACGGCGCAGTTCTCGATGGCGGCCTTGGCCATGCGCTCGCTCGTCTCGTCGGAGATCCCGGCTTTCCGATCGTTGTCCAGCTTGAGGATAATGTCCCGGAGGGCCGCGGCGGCCGGGTCGGATCCGTTGACGCCGAGGGCCGAGAGGGCGAGAAGCCTTTCCTCGTCGTCGAAGCCCCGCTGGTAGGAGGCGACGCATCCGTCGACGGAATCGGGACCGCCGGCCTTGTAGGCGATGAGCACGCGAAGGGCGTATTTGCGCAGGTCGGAGTAGAGCTTGGCTTCGTCCTTGTCTCGGGGCGCCTTTTGAAGGCCGATCCCGAGGGCGAGGACCGCCGTCTCGATCTTGCGCTGATCGGGCGCCTTGGAATCGGCCTCGGCCCGGAGGGCGCGCAGATCGCGATCGGGGACCTCTACCCCGATGATGGCCTTTATCGGGTCGGTCGGATCGTCGGCTATGCCGGGAAGGGCCGCCTCGGCTTCCTGGCGCACGCGGAGCGAGTACCAGGCGTCCGTCGCGAAGAATACCGGCGAGAAGCCTCTCGGGTCCTTGAACTTCTCGAGGGCGACCACGCAGGCATAGGCCAGCTTCTCGCCGGCGTCGCGGTCCTGGGTGGGCTGGAAATTGAGATCGCGGAGCATCAGCGCGATGCGCTCGACGTAATCGAGAGCCCGCATCTTTCCCAGGGCCATTATGGCCTCGGCCCTGGCGAGGGGATCGGGCACCTGCTGGGCCGCCTGCCAGAGGAAGGGCGCGGCATCCTCGTCCTTGTACTCCCCGAGGGCCTGGGCGAGGATGCGGACGGTCCGGCCGTACAGCTCCTGGTCGTCCGGGGAAGAGTAGGACTGCTGCTTGAGCAGGAGATCCTGAAGGGCTTGGGCCAGGATAGGCGCCGTGGCTTTATCGTTGAGGCCGACCAGGTTGAGCGCCGCCGCGTATTTCTGAGGCAGGCCCTCGGCCTGTCGGAAGAGCATCTGGTAGACTTCCGTGGTCTCGTCGGCGAAGCCCGCGACCGCGGCGGAAAGCAATACTATGGCGATGGCGAGAAGGCGCTTCATACGGGGACACTCCTGTCTCATTCGTAATACGTTTCGACGGCGCTGTCTTCGCGGACGACGTATTCGTAGGTGGTATAGCCTTTAAGCGCGCCGGAGGAATCGTATTCCGAGGATTTGACCAATTCGCCGGAAGGGCCGTAAGCGTCTACGATCCTGGAGGCCAAGGATCCGTCGGCCCGACGATTCTCGAGCGAGCTCGGCTTTCCTCCCGTATAGGCGTAGGCCTCGTATTTCTCCAAGGCCCCATCGGCGCCGAAATAGGAGCGCTTCGCGAGCTCGCCGTCCGCGTATTCCAGCTTCAGCGTCTCCAGCAGAGACCCGTCCGAATCCTTCACCGCGACTCCGGTCAAGTCATTGCCGTCATAGGAATAGCTGCTCGTCGCCTTGACGGCGCCCGAGCCGTCGAGGGCCCGCCATTCTACCTTTCGGCCTTCGGCGTCGTAGGCGTATGCCGACGAGGATTGCTCCTTGCCGTTGCCGTCGCGCACTATCTCCGAGATCAGCCGTCCCGAGGCGTCGTAGCCCAGCTCGCGGCGGCTGCGCAGCTTGGCGCTCGAGTCGTAGACGGACTCGGCGACGAGGCGGCCGTCCTTGTATTCGGGGACGAGGCGCTCGACGGGATCGGCGATCGACGGATCGAAGGTCGCCTTCTCGATCAGGTTCCTGTTCGCGTCGTCCATCTTGTAGACGATGTATTCGTCGACGAGGCCGTCTGAATAGTAGGAAGTCTCCTTCATGAGAACGGGCACCTTGGTGAGGACCGTCCTCTGCTTTGCCACCTTCGCGGGGGTCTTGGAGACGGCCCCGGCGGCGGGAGGGGGAGCCTGAACTACGGCGGCGGGCTTGGAAGCGCAGGAGCCGAGGACCAGGGCTACGGATAGGGATACGAAGCCGGGGATGACGAGGGATCTATTCATCAAGACCTCCGAACGAGCATGGACGCTGCGCTGGAAAATATAGTGCATGCCGGGTTTTCATGGAAATAGATCGGATAACGAAAATGGAGAAAAAAGCCGTCCCCGAGGGGACGGCAAGCCGATTCAGCCCTTCGCCGCCTCGTCCAGGGCTTCCTTCAGCATGGCGAGGCCGCGATCGATCTCCGCGTCCGTGATGACGAGGGGAGGAAGGAGGCGAACTACGTCGGCCCCCCCGGTCAGGACCAGGAGTCCCCGCGCGATGCAGAGTTCCTTTACCCTGTCGGGGACGCAGGTCACCGCGAGGCCTATCATGAGGCCACGGCCGCGTACTTCCTTGACGAGGGGATGCCTCCAGGAGCGAAGTGCGGCGAGGATCCGCTCGCCCTTGCGAGCGACGGCCTCGAGGAAGCCGGGCCGCCCGAGCTCGCCGAGAACGACCCTGGCCGCGCTGGCCGCCAGCGGGTTGCCGCCGAAGGTCGAGCCGTGGTCGCCCCGCCCGAGCACCTCGGCGGCTTCCCCGCGGGCGAGGACCGCCCCGATGGGCAGGCCGCCGGCGAGGCCTTTCGCCAAGGTGACGACGTCGGGCTCGACGCCCGCCAGGGTCGACGCGAGGAAGCTTCCCGTCCGCCCCGCGCCGCACTGCACCTCGTCGGCGACGAGGAGGATCCCGCGCTCCGCGCAGAGCTTGGCCGCGAGCCTGAAGTAATCGTCGCTCAGGGGGATCACCCCGCTCTCGCCCTGGATCGGCTCCAGGAAGAGCGCGCAGCATTCCGGACCGAGCGCGGCCTCCAGGGCGGCTCCGTCCTCGGGCGGGACGTAGGCGAAACCCGGAGGAAAGGGTCCGAACTGCTGGTGGAACTTGTCCTGGCCAGTGGCGGCCAAGGTGGCTATCGTGCGGCCGTGGAAGGAGCCGCGCAGGGTGACGATCGCGGTCCTCTTCGGAGACGCGGCGGCCCCGTGCTTGCGCGCTATCTTGATCGCGCCCTCGTTGGCCTCGGCCCCGGAATTGCAGAGGAAGACGGCGTCCATCCCCGCCATATCGCAGAGCTCCTCGGCGAAGGCCAGGGCCTCGCGGCTCTGGTAGTAGTTGGATACGTGGATGAGGCGGGAGGCCTGCGCCGCTATGGCGGCGGCGAGAGCCGGATGCGCGTGCCCGAGGCTGTTCACGCCGATGCCGCTCGCGAAGTCCAGGTATTCCTTCCCGTCCTCGGCCTCGAGCGTCGAGCCCTTCCCGCTGACGAAGACGAGGCCCGTCCGCTTGTAAGTGTCCATGAACCTGTCGCTCATAGGATCATCGTCCCCACGCCGGTATCGCTGAACAGCTCGACGAGCAGCGAATGCGGCGAGCGCCCGTCGATGATGTGGGCCCGGCCGACGCCGCCGTCCACCGCCCTCGCGCAGCACTCGACCTTCGGGATCATACCTTTGGACACGATGCCCTCCTTTATAAAAGCGCCCAGCTCGACTCGGCTCATCTCCTTGATCAGCGTCCCCTCGTCGCGCAGGTCCCGCAGGATGCCCGGCACGTCGGTGAGGAGGATGAGCTTCTCGGCCCGAAGGGCGATGGCTATGTCGGCCGCGGCCGTGTCGGCGTTCACGTTGTACGATTTGGGATCGCCGCCCATGCCTCCGGCGATCGTGGCGACGACGGGAAGGTAGCCGCCGGACAAGGCGGCCTCGAGCGGAAGAGCGTTCACCTCCCGGATCTCGCCGACCAGCCCGAGGTCCCTCCCCGCGCCCTCGCCAAGCCCGCCCTTGCCGAGCCGCTCGGCCGACAGGAGCCCCCCGTCCAGGCCGCAGAGCCCGAGCGCCCTGCCGCCGGCTCGCTGGATGAGCCCGACCAGCTCCTTGTTCACCTTGCCCGCGAGGACCATCTGCACGACTTCCATGGTCTCCTCGTCGGTATAGCGGAGGCCGTCGACGAAGACGGGCTCCTTGCCCAGGCGGCGCAGCATCGCGTCTATCTCGGGCCCGCCTCCGTGAACGAGGACCGTCCGAATACCGACGCAGGTCATGAGGACGAGATCCTCGACGACCGTCGCTCGAAGGGACTCGTTTACCATGGCCGCCCCGCCGTACTTGACGACGACGGTCTTCCCCTGATAGCGCTGAATATAGGGCAGCGCCTGGGCGAGTATCGCCGCCTTGTCGTTCGCGTGGATGTCCAAGCGGCCCCCTTTAAGTCCTGTAGTCGCCGTTGATGCGGACGTACTCGTAGCTAAGGTCGCATCCCCAGGCGGTGGCCTGGCCCGTCCCGCCTCCGGAAGAGCCCCCGCCGAGATCGACGAGGATGGTCACTTCCTGAGCGCCGAGCACGAGCTTGGCCTTCTCCTCGCTGAACGGCACCCCCGCTCCGTTCACGCAGACCTCTATGTAGCCGCGCGGGCTCTCGAAGGCGAGGTGCACCTTGGCGGGGTCGAAGGAAGATGGGGTGTAGCCGAGCGCGCAGAGCACGCGGCCCCAATTGGCGTCGGATCCGAAGAGGGCGGTCTTCACGAGGCTCGAGGTTATGACGGACTTCGCCAAGGCTTCCGCCTCGCCCTCGTCGCCGGCGCCGGACACCACGCACTCGATGAGCTTGGTCGCCCCCTCGCCGTCGCGCGCGATCATCCTCGCCATCTGGGTGTTCAAGTAGTCGAGGGCATCCTTGAAGGCGCGGAAGTCGGGGCCGCGCTCGGCTATCGGCGCGTTGCCCGCCATGCCGTTGGCGAGGATGACCACCATGTCGTTCGTGCTCGTGTCGCCGTCTACGCTCACGCGGTTATAGCTTCGCCGCACGCTTTCGGAGAGCGCCTCCTGAAGGAGGGGAGGCGAGATCGCGCAATCGGTCGTCACGAATCCGAGCATCGTGGCCATGTTGGGATGGATCATGCCCGAGCCTTTCGCCATCGCGCCCAGGGTCACCGTCTTCCCGCCCAGCTCGATGCAGAGGGCGAGCTCCTTCTTCATCGTATCCGTCGTGAGGATAGCCTCGCGGGCGTCGATCGACCCCGCCTTCGACAGTCCCGAGACGAGGGCTTCCATGCCCGCCTCTATCGGCGTCACGTCGAGCGGGACTCCGATGACCCCCGTCGAGGCGACGACGACGTCCTCGGGCCGGACCGGCAGCCGCTCGGCGACGAGGGCGGCCATGCGCCTCGCCGCCGCGATTCCCGGCTCGCCCGTACAGGTGTTGGCGTTCCCCGAGTTGACGATGACGGCCTGGGCATAGCCGTCGGCGAGGTGCTCCCTCGTGACGACGAGGGGTTGCCCGACGACCTTGTTGCGCGTATAGACGGCCGCCGCGGAGCAGCGCGTCTCGGACCAGACGAGGGCCAGGTCCTTCTTGTCGCCGGTCTTCTTGATTCCGGCGCGGATGCCCGACGCGAGAAAACCCCGGGGAGCCGTGACTCCGCCCCGCACCTGCTTCATTCGATGGCTCCTTTCGCCTTAAAAGGCCGGCGGCAGCATGGATATTCCGGCCCTCTCGTCCAGGCCGAGCGCTATGTTCATGCACTGGATCGCCTCGCCGGCCGAGCCCTTCACCATGTTGTCGATCGCCGCGACCACGACGGCCGTCCCGCCGTCCCCGGGCAGGTGGATCGAGATGTCGCAGAAATTCGAGAGCCGGACGTTGCGGTTCGTCGCGACGAGGCCGGCTGGAAGGACGCGCACGAAGGGCTCCTGCGCGTAGAAGGAGGAATACGCGTCGCGCAGATCCGCCTCGCTCATCGCCTTGCCCATCCGGAAGTAGATGGTCGCGACGATTCCCCTCCCCATGGGGGCGAGGTGGGGCGCGAATAAGGATCCCACCGGAGCGCCGGCCATCGCGGCGAGGACGGCGCAGATCTCGGGCCCGTGACGGTGTTCCCCGATCTTATAGGGCGAGAGGGAATCGGCGCATTCGGGATAATGGGTCGCCCTGCTGGGCTCCTTGCCGGCGCCGGTCACGCCCGACTTCGCGTCGATGATGATGCCCTCGCGCTCCGCGATGCCAAGGCGCAGGGCGGGGAAGAGGCCGAGGGTGGATGCCGTAGGGTAGCATCCGGGGTTTCCGATGATGCGCGGGCCCGGCAAAGCCCCGCCCTGCGCCGAGCCGAGGGCAATGATCTTCGCGCGGTTGAGCTCTGGCAGGCCGTAAACCGAGGCCGCGTGCAGCTCGGGCCGGGCGAAGCTCTTGCCGTACCATTTCGAGTAGGTCGCCTCGTCCGATCCGAAGCGGAAATCGGCCGACATGTCGATGAAGAGGGCGCCTTTGGCCGTACAGGCGGCGGCGATGTCCTCGGCGTGTCCCGCGGGGAGGGCCGCGAAGACCACGTCCGCGCGTCCGATCGCCTCGGCCTTGTCCACGAGGAGGGCTCGACCCGCTCCCGGTCCCTTTCCGAATGCCCCGGCGAGATTGGGATAGACCGAGGACATGGCCTCGCCCCCTGCGCTCGCCGAGCTCAACACGAGCTCCTCGACGTCGGGATGACCCAGGAGAAGCCTCGCGAGCTCCGCCCCCGCATAGCCGGTAGCTCCGATAACCGCGCAAATACTCATCGATCGTTCTCCAACCGAGCGTCAGGGCGTCGGACGGGACCGACGGGGACGCGGGATCGCCCCGGCGACCATGCGCCAAGGCAGGCACTATGTATAGGATGAATCGGTAATAGATTAACGGCGACGAAGGAGGGGAAGAAGGAGGGGGGAAATTCCTGGAGCTTCGTTGAGGAAGGACGGATTCTTGACGGGGCGCTGTGGAGGCTTATCGTCGGCTCGGCCTTGGTTATTCATACACCACTCCTCGGATGCATATTTATGCGGATCATGGCGAAAATCGATAGTCGTGTCAATAAGATGCCTCATGCATATGCAAGCGGCGCCCCTGAGCTTTCTTCGGAAAAAACCACGGATGGATCGAGTCGGGCATTGCCGATTCGAATGCCCGCTTGTATCCTCGAAGGCATGAAGAAAGACGAGATCAAGCGACTACGCGCCAATTTGGACGGCGAGCGGGACGCGGTCTTCCTGTACGGCCGCCTGGCCGCCTCGGAGCCCAATCCTCGGCTCGCCGAATTATACAAGAAGCTCGCCGAGACCGAGGTCAGGCACGTCGCCTTCTGGGAAGGCAGACTCGCCCAGGCGGGCTCCGCCGTCCCACCCTTCCGCCCCTCGTTCAAGACCAGGATGACGGCCCGGTTCGCCTCCCGATACGGGGCCCAGTCGGTGGTCAATTCGATAGCCAGGATCGAGAAGGACGCGGCCGGCGCCTACGACGGCCAAGCCGATGCGGAGAGCGTCGGCATGCCGGCGGAGGAGCGCTCGCACGCCCGAGTCTTCGGCGCCCTCGCGCGGGAGTCGGGCGGCCTTCCCGGCGGCGAAGTGGCCCGCTTCGAAGGCAGGCACCGCGCGGGCGGCAATGCGCTCAGGGCAGGAACCCTCGGCGCCAACGACGGGCTCCTGTCGGTCTACAGCCTCGTGATGGGCGTCGCCGGCGCCGGCGTAGGCAAGCGGGAGATCCTCGTGACGGGCGTCGCGGGCCTCCTCGCGGGAGCGCTGTCGATGTCCCTCGGCGAGTGGATCTCGGTGCAGAGCTCGCGCGAGCTCTATGGGCGCCAGATCGACATCGAGCGCCAGGAGCTGGCCGAGACGCCCCAGGAGGAGATGGAGGAGCTCGCCCTCATCTATCAGGCCAAAGGACTCGAGCCGGACCAGGCTCGGGCTACCGCCCAGCGCATCGTCTCGGGCGGCGGCGACGCGGCGCTCGATACTCTCGTGCGCGAGGAGCTGGCGATAGACCAGAAGGAGCTCGGCGGCTCGGCATGGGTGGCGGCCATCACCTCCTTCGGTCTCTTCGCGCTCGGCGCGATCCTGCCGGTCCTGCCCTACGTTTTCTTCTCGGGAAACGCGGGGATAATCGCGAGTTCCGCGACGAGCGTCCTCGGCCTCTTCGCGATAGGCGCCCTCACCACGCTGATGACCGGCAAGAACGCCTTCCTCTATGGCCTTCGCCATGTCTTCATCGGCCTCTTGGCTGCGGCAGTCACGTTCGGGATCGGCAGGTTGATCGGCGTGAACATCGCCGGCTAGGTACGTTGGGCGATATCGAGATCGGGATCGCCGGGCAGGCGAGCGCGATCTACGGATCAGGAGGAAGAAACGACTCGGCGCCCGAGGAGCGGGTAAAATCGCTCGAAGCGAAAATCGGCGCGAGAATACCGATCCCGGCGGGCTTGTCCCCGTTTCCTTTTCTCGTACCCGTTCGATGATTTTTCGTATATACTATTAGTGGAAATGTCCGTCTTTCCAAACAGGGGGAATGAGATGAGAATCGTATCGAACATCGTCGGAATCGTCCTGGCCCTCATCGGCGCAGTCTGGCTCTCGCAGGGCATGAACCTGATCCGCGTCGGATTCATGGCGGGGCATAGGAGATGGATTCTTATCGGGGGCGTCGTATTGATCGTCGGGGTAATCGTCTTGATCCTGGGCAACCGGAAGAAAGCGGAAAAGATCTCTCAATAGAATTCCCTCTTGAGGGAGCGATGATCGAATTCCCGCTGCCGGGTCGGTTACTGGCCTGGCCAATATCCTTATCCGTTCCGTCGCCGAGCCCTCCAGTATTTCCCCGCCCTTCGATACCGTCCTCACGATCAAGCGGTGGCTCCCTTCCTTCGCGGCCGCCGGGACGAGGGCGATCAGGGATGAAGGCCGAACCTGGACATAGACCTCGGAGCGCGTTTCGATTCCCGTCTCGTCCTCGAGGAAGAGTCCGAGCCTCCGATCGGCAGGGTCGAACTTCAGCCGCGAGCCCGATATACGCACGACATCGCCCACCTCGGCCTCCGCGTGGCTACCCGAAGGCAGGGCCTCGAAGGCCAAGAGATTGGGCGAGCGACGATCCCCCGCTTTGTCTCGGACGCATTGGATGGAGGCAAGAGCTTCCTTCTCGATCTTCCGATCGATCCGGAAATCGATGCGGAGCGCATGCCCCGAATCGGGGCTTTTCGGCAAGAAAGGGTCCCTGGGCTGGCTGAATTTGCCCGTGGCCACAAGCAGGGCGGCTCCCAGGGGCGTCTTTACATAGCAACCCTCGGAGAGCAGGCGGGCGAGCTCCTCGCGAGCCAGCTGGAAGACGGCGATTATGTCGGTCTTCGAGAGTGTCGTCCTGCCCGCCGCCATACGGTCTATGAACTTCTCGCTGTCCACGACCTCCGACCAGGAAGCGAGAGCGTAGAAGGGACTTTCGCTCGTTCCGAGATTGTTGCGCATTGCTCGAATAGTCAGGGCCATATGAGATATAAACGCCGCCCAGCCGGCTTGATGATTGAACGCGCCCAGCTTGGAGAGGGGAATTGTCCAAGTTGGGCGGCCGTCGTGCCCAACTTGGACGGGAGCCGCCGCCAAGTTGGGCAAGGGTCGCGACCATGTTGGCTAAAGACCCGTGCCAAGTTGGGGGGAAGAAAATAAACACTGATGATCGGGCTATTTACCACACAATGAATTGCACATTACCACTGCAAAATTGGTAACTGAGCCACTTTCAAAACTCGGTTAGTTTTGAAAGTGGTTTTGCATTTGCTCCGGTTTCTTCGGAACCGTGCGCAAATGCCGCATCTTAAGGTAGCAATTTCAAAATGCCTCAGCATTTTGAAATTGCCTCAACTGTTCAGGAGTCTCGGCCTAGGTAAAATGCCATCTCGTCCAATTTGGGCACGAACCGAATTCCACTGATGTCCGCGTGTAGGAGAGGAGAGCGGGAGTGTCGCCAAATTTCTATTCCCGCTCACCCTATCTTTTCCCGCTATTTCTTGCTACTCAAGAAATCGGGAGTAAACTGACGATCGATCCCGAGCCCGAGGAGGGAATCGTTTGCGAGGAGTATTGATATTTCAGCTTAAGTATATTGTAATATGGCTGGTCTCTGGAGACGGGTTTTGTCCTAATATTAACCTTGGAAGGATAAAATGTTCAAAGTTGAAGAGATTGGTTATGAAAGAATAGAAGAGTTGCTCGCAATTTTGATTGAGAGGGCGATATGGCTTGAAAGTAAGGATATAAAAATGTGGGAAGTATCGAAGCTGACGAAAGAGGAAATAAT
>CAYNFM010000009.1:0-5469 GCA_964396415.1 uncultured Treponemataceae bacterium
GGTCGACGATCTCGAGGGGATCGATGCCGTTGCCCAGGGACTTGGACATCTTGCGGCCATGCTTGTCGCGCACGATGGTCGTGAGGTTGACGTCGCCGAAGGGCGACCGCCCCATGAACTCCATTCCGGCCATGATCATGCGGGCGACCCAGAAGAAGATGATGTCGTAACCGGTGACCAGGGTCGTCGTAGGGTAGTATTTTCGGAGGTCGGCCGTGTCCTTGGGCCAGCCGAGAGTGCTGAAGGGCCAGAGCCAGCTCGAGAACCAGGTGTCGAGGACGTCTTCTTCCTGGACGAGCTCGGTGGAGCCGCAATAGGGGCAGATCGTCGGATCCTCTCGGGCGACGACGTACTTCCCGCAATGCTCGCAGTACCAGGCGGGGACGCGGTGACCCCACCACAGCTGTCGGCTGATGCACCAGTCGCGGATGTTGGTGAGCCAGTGCTCGTAGGTGCTCTCCCAACGCTGCGGGAAAAAGCGGACCTCGCCGTCCTTCCATGCCTTGAGAGCCTTGTCGGCAAGAGGCTTCATCCGCACGAACCATTGCTCGGAAAGGTAGGGCTCGACGACGGTGCGGCACCTGTAGCAGTGCCCCACCGAATGCGTTATGGGCTTCTCGGCGACGTAGAGCCCCTCCGCCTCGAGGTCCGCGACGACGGCCTTGCGAGCCTCCCTGGCCTTCATCCCGCGGTACTTCGCGGGCACGGCGTCGCTCAGGGTCCCGTCGGGATTGAGGATGTTGATCTGCTCGAGCTCGTGGCGCTTCCCGACTTCGAAGTCGTTCGGATCGTGGGCCGGAGTGATCTTGACCAGTCCCGTACCGAACTCGCGGTCCACGTAGGCATCGGCGATAATCGGGATGAGGCGGTCCGTCAGGGGGAGCCTGACCTTCCTCCCGACGAGGGCCTGGTAGCGCTCGTCGCCGGGGTGACAGGCGACCGCCGTGTCTCCGAGCAAAGTCTCGGGTCGGGTCGTCGCGATCTCGATATAGTCCTTGCCATCCGGGGTCGTGCCCGATTCGAGGCGATAGCGGATGTGGTGCATGGCTCCGGGCTCGTCCTCGTGCTCGACTTCGTCGTCGGAGAGGGCCGTCCCGCAGGAGGTGCACCAATTCACCAGGTACTTCCCCTTGTACACGAGGCCACGCTCGTAGAGCGTAACGAAGACCTCGCGCACGGCCAGGGACAGGCCTTTGTCGAAGGTGAAGCGTTCGCGGCTCCAGTCGCAGGAGGAGCCTATCTTCTCGAGTTGCTTCTTGATGATGTCATGGTGCTCGTTGGCGACCTTCCATGTCTCCTCGACGAAATTCTCCCGGCCGAGCTCGCGGCGATCGATACCCCGCTCGCGCAGCTTCTTTTCGACGACGTGCTGAGTGGCTATGCCCGCGTGGTCGGTTCCGGGCACCCAAAGCGTCGGCTCCCCGAGCATGCGATGGAACCGGATGAGGATATCCTGGAGCGAGTACTGAAGCCCATGCCCCATGTGCAGGACTCCCGTGACGTTCGGGGGGGGGATCACGATGACATAGGGCTTCTTGCCGGGCCGTCCGGCGGGCTGGAACAGACCCTTGGCCAGCCAGGCCTCGTAAATGCGGTCTTCGAAGCTCTTGGGATCGTAGGCTTTCTCAAGCTCGATCGCTTTCATCGTGGGACCCTCCGTCGCGCTGGGCTCTACCGTGCGCCTCCAGGCGGCGACGCACCGCACAGACTAGCAGAAAAGGAGGTAAGAGGGAAAGGGTATCGGTCTACCGCGACGAGCGCTCATTGTCGGGATTGACTTCGCTTCAGCTCGATCGCGTCGATTTTGCCCCGGAGCAGGCGCGCGAATTCCTTCGCGTCGGCCTCCGTTCCCTCGTAGAGGCCGAAATGGATGGGAACGGCGATCTTGGCCTTGACGTCCAGGGCGGCCTGGGCCGCTTCGGCTACCGAGCCCATCGTGTAGGTCTGTCCGAGGGGCAGGAAGGCGACATCGCAGTCGATATTTTTCATCTCAGGGATCCGCTCCGTGTCGCCCGCGTCGTAGAGGCGCAAGGCGCCGGCCGAGAGTATGAAGCCGCAGTACCCCGCGGACTTGGGGTGACATTGCGTCTTCACGACGTTGTATGCCGGCACGGCCTCGATGGACAGGTCGCCGAAAGTCCTCCTGTCGCCCGGCCTGATGCGCGGGAAGGAGGAGCCGTCGAAGCCGACGAGGACGATGGTCGTCGGGCCGGACAGTTTCTTGATGTCCGCGGGAGAGTAGTGGTCGGCATGGTCGTGGGTAATGAGAATGAGATCGGCCTTCTCGACGATCGGCACCTTGACGGGGTCCAGCCAGACCAGCT
Organism: uncultured Treponemataceae bacterium; assembly: GCA_964396415.1. GTDB lineage: Bacteria > Spirochaetota > Spirochaetia > Treponematales > Rectinemataceae > UBA1306. The sequence goes on from CAYNFM010000009.1 coordinate 2,325, forward strand.
TGCCCCCCATCTCGATACGCAGGCTGCTCTGACCGTACCACTGGACCATGCGCGAAAGCTCGTCCGGACCGATGGCGTAGGCCCGGGCGGCTACGATGGCCAAGGCCGAGGAGAGAGCCAGTAGGCCTTTGGACATACTGCCTCCTTCGGGAAGACGCGTCCCGACACAATATACCTCGGGATCCGCGCCGGGTCAAAGCCCCGCGGGACGGCCCGAATGCCGGTCGCGACGCTTGACCTAAACGGACCGATCGTGTATGTTCTCGTATCATGCGTCTCCGTATAATTCGATTCCGTATTATTCGTTTTCGTAAGAAGGTTATTCCATGAAAGAAATAGACATGATCGAGCTCATCGGCAACATCGCGCGAAAAGTCGCGAAGAGCGTCGGCCATATAGCCGCCGCCGACGGCCTGTCGACGACGGAGGCGCTCGCGCTCTGGAAGCTCCGGAAAGGCCCCTGCAAGGCTTCGGAGATCGCGGATAAGCTCGGGCTTTCGCCGAGCACGATAACCGGGATACTGGACCGCCTCGAAGCGCGAGGCTGGATACTTCGAGAAGCCGACCCCGAGGACCGCCGCGCGATAAACATCGGCCCGACCAAGAAGCTGACGGAATTCATGAAGGGCGCCAAACGCAGTGTCTCCAAGGCTCTCGAGCGGACTTTCAGCGGCCTTCCTCCCGACCTCATCGATCGGCTCTGTGCCGATCTCTCTCGGGTCCAGGAGCTCCTCGAGGCCGAAGAGGAGGCCGCGCGATGAGCGATTCGGGTCCGCAGGCGCATTGGCTGGCCCCCGTCCTCGTAGCCCTCATCGGGGCCTTCATGTCCATCCTGGACTCGAGCATCGTCAATGTGGCGATCCCTACCATAATGAACGTGTTCAACGCCTCCACCGATTCGGTCCAGTGGGTATCCACCGTCTACATGCTGGCCCTCGGCGTCATCGTCCCGCTGTCCGGCTGGCTCGGAGACAAGCTCGGCTACAAGAGGCTGTATATAATATCGATGGGCGTCTTCATAGGAGGGTCCCTGCTCTGCGGCCTCTCCTGGAGCATGAACTCCCTCATCGCCGCCCGCGTGATCCAAGCCTTCGGCGGCGGCATGATAATGCCGACCACGATGGCGATGATCTATCGCATGGTGCCTCGCGACAAGATAGGCGGAGGCATGGGGATTTTCGGCGTCGCCCTCCTCGTCGCTCCAGCCCTCGGCCCCACCATCGGCGGCTACCTCGTCGAGTACGTGGACTGGCGATGGATCTTCACGATCAACCTTCCCATCGGGATCGTGGGCATCCTCCTGTCCATCTTCATCCTGCCCGAGTTCCAATCCAAGCATCCCGGCAAGCTCGACCTGGCCGGGGCGTTCAGCTCGGCCTCGATGCTGTTCTGCCTCCTCCTGGCCCTGAGCAAGGGGCAGGATTGGGGTTGGCTCGACGAGAGGACCATCCTCCTGTTCGCGGTCTCCTTTTTCTCGCTGATCCTCTTCATCTATCTCGAGATGAGCTCCGAGAATCCCCTCCTCGAGCTCCGGGTCTTCAAGTACCTCTCCTTCACGATGGCGAACCTCCTCGTGGTCGTGACGACCGTCGGCATGTACGCGGGCATGTTCTATCTTCCCCTATTCCTGCAGACCGTAAGGGGCCTGGGCGCGATGGAGACGGGGCTTCTCATGATGCCGGGCGCCCTCTTCTCCGGGATGCTGATGCCGATCACGGGCAAGCTCTTCGATAAAGTCGGTCCGCGGCCTCTCGCCTTGTTCGGGGTCGCCCTCCTCGCCTTCCTCACCTACCAGTTCCACGACCTCAACCTCGCCACGGCGACTTCCACGATCACCTTCTGGGTGCTGCTGCGCGGGGGCGTCATGGCTTTCGCAAACATGCCGGCCCAGACGGCGGCCCTGGTGGACATCCCCAACGAGCTCGTCGGGCGAGCCTCCGCCATAACCAATATAATCAGCCGCGTCTCGAGCTCTTTCGGGCTCGCGGTCCTCACCTCGCTCCTTACGAGCCGCCAGGCCTTCCATTCCGCGCGATACGCATGGACGCTCACCGCCGCCGATCCGACCGTTTCCGGCGCCGCCGCGGCGGTCACGAAAGCGATAGGGGGAGGGCTACGCGGGAAATCCGGCGCCCTCCTCTGGCTCCAGGGCCAGATAGCCAAGCTTTCCTTCGTGGGCGCGGTGGACGACGTCTTCGTCGTAGCCGCCGCGTTCACCGTCATCGCCCTCGTGCCCGCCTTCTTCCTGAAGCGCGGAACGGCGGGGGTGGGAGGCGCGAGAGGCTCCGCCTCGATGGCCGATTGACGAAAAGCGCGATAGCCATTCACCGGGACGGAGGCGCGCGTTGCGCGGGACCATCCATCCGGCAAACGATAGAGCAGCAAGGGGTCTATTCATGCAAAAGAAAGGGATCATCATCGCGATCTTGGCGGTCGCCGCGTTCGTGATTTTGGCGATAGTCGGCTATTACGCCTACGAAGGCAGCCATTACGTGTACACGGACGACGCGCGCGTCGCCTCCAACGTGGTCGCCGTCACTCCGGAGATACCGGGCAAGATCCTCGAGTGGCGGGTAAGCGAAGGCGATCAGGTCGAGGCGGGCGAGCTTCTCGGGAGGCAGGACCTCGGCTCGGCCCTGACTTCGGGCAATTTGAGTCCACAAACCCTAGGGGCCGTCGCGGGGGTCTACGCCGAAAAGGCCTCGATCAAGGCGCCCATTTCCGGAGAGGTCATACAATCGAACGCCGTCGTCGGCGAGATGGCAGCGCCCGGCATGTCGCTGGCGGTCCTCGCCGATATGAAGGGACTGTACGTCGCGGCCAATATAAAAGAGGGCGATATCGCGGCGGTAAGGATAGGCCAGGACGTGGCAATAACGATCGACGCCTTCCATGGCAGGAAGTTCCTGGGCCGCGTCGACAGCATCGGGCGCGCGACTTCGTCGACCTTCTCCCTCCTGGCCGCCCAATCAGGCGGCGGAAACTACACGAAGGTCATCCAAGTGATACCCATCCGAGTAGCGATCGTCGACCCGGGCGACGCGCGGCTGATGATCGGCATGAACGCCACGGTGAAGATCCGCTTGCGCGGCGGACAGGAGAGATGAAATGAAGATGCGAAGGATAGGACAATTCGCGCTCGCGG
>CAYNFM010000009.1:5569-60086 GCA_964396415.1 uncultured Treponemataceae bacterium
CGCGCTCGCGGACTGCGCAGGGAAGGGATCGGCCTCGGCGTCGACCGCGATCCGGGCCGTCGAGGCCCGTGCCGGAAGCTTATCCCGAGATATCTCGATCTCGGGAGTGCTCGCCCCCGATAAGACCGCGAACGTCTTCCCGAAGCTCTCGGGCCTCGTCAAGGAAGTATCGGTGGACGTGGGCGATCGCGTCCGGGAAGGTCAGCTTATCGTTCAGATCGACGCCAAGGAGCTCGAGGCCCAGCTTCAGGTCGCCGAAGCCTCGATGTCCACCGTGAAGGACCAGGCCGCCCAGGCCAAGGTGGGCATCGAGACGGCTCGGCTCAACCTCGACCTGGCCCAGAAGAACTACGATCGCAACAAGGCCCTTTTCGATACCAAGGTCGTCACGCAGAGCCAGATCGACGACGCCCAGACCAAGCTCGACCTCGCCAAGACGGCTTTCGACAACGCGCAGCGCCAATTCCAGACCGTCGGCGTCTCGACCTTCGCGCAGGCCGAGGCCCAGGCCAACCTCATACGCGTGCAGATATCGAACAGCCTGATCACGAGTCCCATCTCGGGAACCGTGACCAACAGGAACATCAATCCGGGCGAGCTGAGCTCTCCCGCCGCTCCTCTCATGACCATCGCCGACACGGCCACGCTCAAGCTCCAGGGCGACTTGTCCCAAGACGAAGTCCTGGCCATCAAGGAAGGCGATAAAGTGATCGTAAGCGTGGACGGTATGGGCGGACCGGGCTACGACGGCAGGATCGCGCAGGTGGGGCCGATAGCCGCCGCGACCGGCCAGTACTTTCCCGTCGCTATCGCCGTGGTCAACGACGGCCGGCTCCTCGCCGGCATGACGGCCAAGGCGAGCCTCAGCATTACGAGCTCGGAGGGCGTGATCGTCCCCGTTTCCGCCATCGCCGAACGCGGCGGCGACGAGACTCTCTTCGTCGTGAAGAATGGGGTCGCCTCGGCCCGCACGGTCAGGCTGGGCCCGCGCAACGCCTCGGAAGTCCTCGTCCTTTCGGGACTGGCCGTCGGGGAGACGGTCGCGACGAGCGGTGCCGCCGGCCTTCAGGATGGCGACCGGGTCGTCGTCGCGCCGCCGGACAGCGGGTCGGGGGTGTCGCGATGAGATGGATTTCGGGCGCGAGAGCGGGCTTAGCCCTCGCGCTGGCCGCCTTCCTCTTCGGCGCGGGAGCCGTGGAGGCCGCCCAATCGACGGCCGAGGCGGGCTCGACCGCGAGCCCGGCCCCGAAGGCCCTCGCGGTCGAGCAGGCCGTGGCCGACGGACTGGCGGCCGACCCCGGCCTCCTCTCGGCGACTCTCGACGCGCGGGCCGCGAAGTTTCGCGAGGCCGACGCCCGTTTCAGGATGCTGCCCTCGCTCGCCGTCTCGGCGGGCTACACGCAGCTCTCGGTGGAGCCGCTTCCTTCCCTCACCGGTATCCCGCTTCCCATGTCGTTGGAGAACGATATCTTCTCATTTATCCAAAAAAATAACATCGATGTTAATTCCTTACTCCAGCTCTTCGCCGCTCCGACCACCGAGAAGGATATTCGGGCCGACCTGCAGTATCCCATATTCGCGGGCTTCCGACTGCACGAGGCGGCCGAGATAGCCAAGTTCCAGGCCCTGGGCAAGGATGCGGCCGCCGAGCTGAACCGGAACGCTCTCGCCTTCGAGATAAGGCGGGCCTACTGGGAGACCGTTCGGGCCCAGTCGAATGTCGAGGCCATGAGGAAGGCCCTCGAGCTCGAGTCGCTGATGAAGAAGGAGATCGCCGACCTTTCGGCCCAGGGCATGGCGAACGAGGCCGACAGTTTGGAGGCGGAGGCCCGCTACGATCAGGCTGAGCTCGCCCTCGACCAGACGCTCTCGGGCAAGGATATCGCCTTTCTCATGCTCTCTTCCCTCATCGGCGACAGGAGCGCGAGCCAGGGGGATGGGAAAACGGAATACGAGCTGACGTCGGAGCCCGGCTCGATTCCTCCGGCCGATGCGTTGAAGGCGGCCGAGGATAGCGGCGATACGGCATTAGTGGAGCGCGCGCTGGCGAACCGGCCCGAGACTCGAGTCGCGTCCATCGCGCTCAGCGCTCAGACGGCGGCGCGGCTGGCCGCCAAGGGCGACCTCTACCCCACCCTGTCGCTGACCGGTTCACTCGCCTACGCCGATCCCGATCCGCGGATCTTCCCGGCGGAGGACATATTCAATCTATCATGGTCCCTGGGCCTGCGGCTCCGTTACGACCTAGGCGGCGTACCTGGAGCCCTCGAGCGGAGCGCCGCCGCGGATACCGATCTCGAGAAGGCCAGGGCGGATCTGGCAAGGCAGCGAAACGCCATAGCCCTCGACGCGCGCAAGTGCGCCCTCGCGCTGAAGCAGGCGAGGAACTCCCTAGAGCTCACGAAAGGCATGGTAGCCCAAGCCGAAGAGGGAGCGCGAGTCGCCGAGCAGAAGTACGAAGTCGGCATGGCCAAGCACTCCGAAGTCTTCCAATCCCAGCTGGCCCTCGTCCGCGCCCAGCTCGCCGTGAAGGGAAAGCTCATCGACGTGGAGATCGCACAGGCCGACCTCTCGAGGGCCCTCGGGCTGAAATGAGAGCCAAGCCGACGCGAAGTCCTCCGCGGCAGAGCTCGAACTCGGCGACGACGCCGTTGCCGTCCGCGCCGGGCCGCGGGGAAGCTCTAGCTTCGCTTCTTCGCGCCGGAACTCCCTTCCGCCCTTTTGTACCAATCGCGCCATATGATCCGATAAATCGGAATCCATTTCGGCAGGTGCTTCAGCACCGGGATGAAGGGCGCGAAGAGGAGAAGGAGGAAGAACAGAAGCATGAGGGATCCGACTATCACGTCCGCGTTGGGGGCCGTGGTAAGAGGCGGGATCTGGTACCAGATGGCGTAGGGCCAGAGCCACCAAGGTCCCGGCAAATTACCGACCTCGTGCGTGATACCCCATTGAGTACCCTGCATATCGTAGCCGCCGGCGACGTTCTGGTCCACGTCCTCCTGGAAAAACAGCATGGCCTTCGTATTGTCGAGGTTGTAGGGCAGCCCCTCGCCGCTCGTGAGCGCGCCCTCGAGCAGCCCGGCCCGGCCGAGATCGAGCATCCCCGTCATCATGACCGGTACGGGGCCGTAATCGCCCTGGGGGACCTTGACGAGCCCATTCGCCTCTTCCGCCTTGTCCAGCGCGTCGGCGTAGGCCTTGGTCCAGGCCTTCTGCCGATCCACGGGCGCGGCCTTCCACGCCGCCAGCGCCGCCGCGACGTCCTTGTTCAGCACCGCCGCTCTCTCCAAGGGGGCGATGACGAGGTCCTGCTCGGCATCGATGGGCAGGGTCACGCCGAGGATGGCAGCGGGACCGGGACCGAAGATCCGCTGGATGTTTTCTTTATCCGCGGTGTACGGAGGGCCGTAGCTCTCCAGCGCGCTTTCGCCCGAGAGCAGGTCCGCCGCGGTCTTCAGGTAATCCAGAGGATGATTCTTCGCCACGTCCTCGCCTCGCACCGTGGGGGCGTCCGGGGACTTGAAGACGATGGCGAGGACGAGGACGAGGATCGCTACGAAACCGAGGGCGATCAGCCCCTCGCGCACGAGGTCGTAGGGCTTCATCGGGACGCCGCGCAGGTAATCGTCGGATCTTCTGCTCATTTTCGCTCCTCCCCCTTGTCGGGATAGGGCTTCACCGGCCCTTCATGCCTGATGAGGAGTATGTGGATCGTCACGAGGACGACGATGAAGGTGGGCAGCACCGCCACGTGGAGGGTGAGCATCTGGCTGTAATTGGTCGTAAAGAAGAAGCCCCCGATTCCCATGGCGTTCATCGCGTCCTTGGCCTCGACGGCGTGCCACTGGGCGGACCAGTTCGCCGCCGACAGGTAGCCGGTAAAGCCGCTGAAAATCGATGCCCCCAAGGTGAGCGCGCCGATCATCCAGGTCTTCCACCTTCCGTCGCGGAACGCGCCGATGAAGTACTTCGCGGCGAGATGGAGCATCATGCCGCCGAAGAAGAGCTGAACCGACCAAAAATGTATCGAATTGAAGAACTTGCCGCCCCGGCTGACGTGATACCAATTCGGTCCGAAGATCGCCATGACGATCCCGCTCGCGATGATCAACGCGAGCGAGCACAGGGTAAATACCCCGAAGAGGTAAGCCATCGAGTTGAGGTAGACCGGAAGCTTGGTAGGCAGGAGGTCCTCGAGGGCGAGCTTGTCCTTGACGTATCCCCGTAATTTCCCGGTCAGGTTCATTCCTCGGACTCCTCGTCGCGCTCGCGACCGCGCTCGATCCACTTGGGCAGGCGAGCCCAGGCCGCGGCGAAGAACGCGACGATGAGGATCGCCCCCATGATGAGGTTGGGTACGGACCAGTCGAAAATGAGGAATTTTATATGCTGCGCGGCCGACAAGGCCTGGGAACCGACTGCTTGCATCGTAGACCCCCTTCTACGCGAGGAATATTACCTAAACCATAGCGCCCATGACCGACGCTAACAAGGAAGACCATCGGTTATTCGTCCGATTCGACCCCCGCCTCCGAGCGGGATCCGGGGGTACCGGCATCCCTTCTCGGGCGAGTATGTTCCATAAATCGCCGTCCCCGGTTATTATGGCGTCCTGGGGAGGCGAACGTGGAGCGATTCCGAGCTCGAGCGATTATCGCGCTGGTCCTGGTCTGCGGACTTGCGGCCTATGGCATGCAGGTATTCGCGGGCATTTTCATCGAACGCGACCTGGCGAGCTCCCTCGCGAAGCTCGGCGCCTTCCATGTCATCGTTCCAGCCTTCGAGATCGCCGCAGCCCTCTGGCTATGGTTGATCCTGAGGCCGCTCGACAGGGCGACTCGCGATATCGTGGCGGGCAAGCCGATCGGCAAGGAGGAGCGCGAGGCGGCCCGAGCGACGGCCTACAGGGTTCCGGGCTTGGTCGTGACCGTCGTCGTCGCCGCTTTCGTACTAGGCCCGGCCGTCACGATGTGGGTCAACGCGGCGATCGGAGGCCTTTCCTACGGCGCGATCAAGGTCGTCATCTATTTCGCCATCAACTTGGCCGTGGGCTTCGCGGCCGGTTTCCAGTCCATCGTCCTCATAGAGGCGATCATGAGGCCCTCCGTCTCCGCCCTCTCCTTCCACGAAGCGCCGGCGGGCAGGAAGCGCGCCACCTTGGCCTCCTCCATCTCGGTCGCGGGGGGCGCCTCCTCCGCCGTCTCCCTCGTCCTTCTCGGCTCGGCCGCCTACGGCGCGCTTTCCGCGGACCAGCCCCCGAAACCCGAGCGGCTGCTTCTCGAGCTTATCTTCCTCGCCTTGCTCATCGCACTTTGGTCGTTCTCGCTCTTTCGGACCGTCGGCCGTACGCTGGCGGTCCGCGCCTCCGACGTCGGCGACCTCGTCCGGCTCGTCGCGGTCGGCGAGGGAGACCTCTCGACGCGAGTGCCCATCGTCAAGAACGACGAGATCAGCGGGATCGCCTCCGCCTTCAACTTGTTCCTCGAGCGCCTCAACGGATTGACCTCCCGCGTCCGCGAGCTCTCGTCCTCGGTGGAGGAGGGCGCCGACAAGCTGAGCGGGAGCGCCGAGCACGCGAAGGAGGCCGTCGACGGCCTCGGGGTCTCGGTCGAGGCCGTGCGAGACGCGGTTCAGCGCCAGACGGAAACGGTGAGCTCGACCGAGGGCGAGATAGGCAGCCTCCTGGAATCGATCGGCCAGGTCGCCTCCAAGGTTGAAGAGCAGTCGGGATTCATGGAGCAGAGCTCCGCGGCGGTGAGCGAGATGGCCGCGAACATCGCCTCGGTCTCCCGGACCGCGGAGAAGGCCGACGAGCTCGCCACGGCGCTCCAGAAAGCCTCCGAAGAAGGCGGCGAGGCGCTTCGCGCGTCCATCGGCTCCATCGCCGAGATCGACGAGGCGTCGCGATCCGTGAGCGAGATCATCGGCGTGATATCCAAGATCGCCGCCCAGACCAATCTCCTCGCCATGAACGCCGCGATCGAGGCCGCCCACGCGGGAGAGGCGGGCAGGGGATTCGCCGTCGTCGCCGACGAGGTGCGCTCCCTCGCCGAGAATTCCGCCAGGAGCGCCAAGGAGATCGAGCAGCTTATCCGCGGCATGACCGAGAAGACCAAGCGCGGCTCGAGCCTCGGGGACAGCGCCGGGAAGGCCTTCGACCGTATCCGAGAGGGGGTGGCTCAGACCAGCGAGCTCGTGCGCACGATAGCCGCGTCGATGAGCGAGCAGAAGGAGGGGGCCGAGGACATATTGGAAAGCTCCCAGTCCCTGGCCGACGCCACTCGGCTCATCGAGTCCCTCGCGGAGGGCCAAAAGGCCAAGTCCCGCGAGATGGAAGAGTCGATGCTCCGCATCGTCTCGGCCTCCAACGAGATATTCGAGGCCGTCCAGGAGGAGACCGGAGCCACGCAGTCCCTCGGCCGCATCGTCGCCATGGTCGGCGAGGAGGCTGGCCGCAATCGGGAGAGAGTCCTCGGCCTCGAGGAGGCCGTATCACGCTTTAAGACCGGAGCGGCATCATGACAAGCATACTATCCAAGCGTAGGCTCTCCGACGAGGTATACCGCCTCGAGGTCGAGGCTCCCTTGGTCGCGCGCGAGCGCAGGGCGGGGCAGTTCGTGATCGTCCAGGCGGACGAGGATTTCGGCGAGCGCATACCGCTCACCATCGCCGACGCGGACCCCGCGCGCGGATCCATCGTTCTCGTATTCCAGACGGTGGGCGCCAGCACGCATGCCCTCGCCGCCAAGGGAGTCGGGGATCGCATAACCCTCCTCGGCCCCTTGGGGAATCCCACGCATATCGAGAAATTCGGCAAGGCGGTCTGCGTGGGCGGCGGCATCGGCCTCGCGCCGCTCCACCCCATCGTAGCCGCCCTCAAGGCCGCCGGCAACGAGGTGACCGTCATCGCGGGCGCGCGGACGGCCGAGCTCCTCGTCATGCAGGAGGAGCTCGCCACGCTCGCCGACGAGCTCATCGTCGTCACGGACGACGGGAGCGCGGGACGCAAGGCCCTGGTGACGGAGCCGCTCAAGGAGCTCTGCGCCGCCTCCGGCCCCGGAGCGGTGAAGCCGGACATCGTCGTGGCCATCGGGCCGCCGATCATGATGAAATTCTGCGCCGAGACCACGAGACCCTTCGGCGTCAAGACCCTCGTCTCGCTCAATACGATCATGATAGACGGCACCGGGATGTGCGGCGGCTGCCGCGTCTCGGTGGGCGGCGAGACCAAGTTCGTCTGCGTGGACGGCCCCGAGTTCGACGGCCATCTCGTGGACTGGGACGGAATGATGTCGCGCCTGCGATCGTACAAGGCGCAAGAGGAAGAGGCGCATCATAAATGCCACATGGCCGATGCCCTAGCAGGAGAACCGCGATGAGCGAAGCCAAGATAGCCCTCACGAAGGAGGGACTCGATCGCCTGGCGCAGGAAACCCTCGCGGGCCTTGCCGCCCTGCGGGCGGAGGGCCGCGAGCCCTCGGTCCGGGAAAGGCTTGCCCTGCCGGCGCAGGACATGCCCTGCCAGGACAGCGCGAAGCGCTCGGGCAACATGTTCGAGGTAGCCGAGGGCTACGGCGAGGCCCAGGCGAGGGTCGAGGCGGAGCGCTGCCTCAACTGCAAGAACGCGCCCTGCGTCCAGGGCTGCCCCGTCCGCGTCGACATCCCCGGCTTCATCTCGAAGATCCGGGAGGGCGATTTCCAAGGCGCCGCCCGGGTAATCAAGCGAACCAACCTCCTGCCCTCGATCTGCGGGCGCGTCTGCCCGCAGGAAGCCCAATGCCAGGCACCCTGCACCGTCGGCAAGTCCCTGAAGACGGTGGACAAGGCCGTCCAGATCGGCAGGCTGGAGCGCTGGGTCGCCGACCGCGAGCGCGCCTGCGGCGCCTGCGACCTCCCCGACGTCGGCAACGCGAGCGGCAAGCGCGTCGCGATCGTAGGCTCCGGTCCCGCCGGGCTCACTACGGCGATCGACCTGCGCCGCGAGGGCCACGAGGTGGTCGTATACGAAGCCTTCCAGAAGGCCGGCGGCGTAATGGTCTACGGCATACCCGAGTTCCGCCTTCCAAAGAGCATCGTCGCGATGGAATCCGACCTCCTCGCGCAGATGGGAGTGCGCTACGAGCTGAACTTCCTCGTCGGCCGCACCCGCAAGCTGCGCTTCCTCCTCGCCGAGGACGGCTTCGACGCGGTCTTCATCGGAGCCGGGGCGGGGCTCCCGAAGTTCATGGATATCCCGGGCGAGAACCTCGTCGGCGTGTTCTCGGCGAACGAGTACCTGACGCGAGCCAATCTCATGAAAGCCTACGACCGTGAGCGCGCGGCCACACCCATCTACCCGAGTCGCCGCGTCGCGGTGCTGGGCGGCGGCAACGTCGCTATGGACTCGGCCCGCATGGCCCTGCGCCTCGGCGCCGAAGAGGTGCGCGTCCTGTACCGCCGTACGCGGGAAGAGATGCCCGCGCGCGCCGAGGAAGTCGGCCACGCGATGGAGGAGGGCATCGCCTTCGATTTCCTCGCCAGCCCCACCCGCGTGATAGGCGGAAAGGAGGGCAGGGCCGAAGCCCTGGAGATACAGTCGTTCAGCCTGGGCGAGCCGGACGCGTCCGGCAGGCGGAGCCCCGTCGCGATCGAGGGAAGCGAGCGGATCGAGGCCTTCGATACGGTCATCGTGGCGATCGGCAACGAGTCCAACCCTCTCCTCGCGCGCAGCACCCCCGACCTGAAGGTGGACAGGCGAGGCCATATACTCGTGGACGGGAAGCAGAAGACGAGCATCGACCGCGTCTATGCCGGCGGCGACATCGTCTTGGGCGCGGCCACGGTCATATTGGCCATGGGGGAAGGACGGAGGGCGGCCGCGGCGATGAACGAACTGCTCGCTTAAGGAAGCTCCGGTCCGCTTCATCTTTAGAATTCGAGAGGGACTTTCGTTTCTTCCTCATGGGTCATGACCGGGTGTCCCGCAATTTTGAATCGCTTTCAGAAACGATGCCGTTGCCGAACTCATCCTGTACAATGCTCGTTCGGCCCTAAAATATGATGAAGAGCGCGATGCCTTTCTCGACCATCATTGACCGAGCTTCGCCCCGAAGAGCAGGCTCGGGACGACGTGGAACGCCGCGACGGAGGAACCGTCGTTCTCGCGCGACAGGCCGGGCATATAGGCCTCGAGACCGCAGCCCACGATGAGGCCAGGCCCTTTGGCGGGAAAGCCGGCGAGGGCGCGAGCCTCGAGGCGGGCCTGGGGCCGAGCGAAATCGAGAGCCCCGTCGTCGCCGAAGAGTTCCTGCCAGGAGCAATCGAGATTGCCGAAGAAGGGGCCGATGATCATCCGGCCGCCCAGGCCTAGGCTCGCCGAGGGGCTTTGCGGCTGCGTCCCGAAGCCGAAGCCGATCGAGGCGATGTCGTAGACGAAGCGCGTTCCCAAGGCGTAGCCGATGCGAACGGACGAGACGTCATCCGCCCAGAACTGAAACGAGCGCACCCCTTCCCGCTCGATGTTCACGAGGCCGAAGGGAACGCCGTCGATGCGGTCCGAGATGTTGACTACGCCGACCTGGGTGCCCGCGACGCTCGAGGCTACGTTGACGACCCCGACCTGAGCGCCCGCGATGCGCGAGGCTACGTTGACGGTTCCGACCTGAGCGCCCCTGCCGTCGTCGCCCGCGAGGTTGACGCCGTTCGCGATCTGCAGGCCGGAAAAGCCCCCGGACGCGACGTTGCCGAAGCCGGCGATCTGGGCAAAACGCGCCTTGCCCATCGTCAGGTTGGCGAAGCCGGACAATTGGACCCCGCCGGAATCGCCCGAAACGACATTGCCGAGCCCGGCTATCTGGGCCCCGGCCATATCGCCCGAGGTCATCATGGCGAGGCCGGCGATCTGAACCCCTCTCGCGTTCCCTCGTACGAGGTTCGCGAGACCGGCGAATTGGAACCCGCCGAGATCTCCCGAATCGGCGTTGAGCAAGAGCGAGAATTGGAGACTGCGTACGTCGCGGGCTCCTCCCCACAGGATGTTGAAGGATATGACTTTATCCTGCTGCGAGAAATAAATGCCATGCGAGAAATCCGGCCAGACGGTCATGCCGAGCGAAATGGGAAAGCCGACGAGGCTCGTATCGATTTCTTCCCTGGGTCCCGCGATGATCGCGGCCGGAGCCTGGGAGGGGCGGATGGCGATGCCCCTCGCGTCCGTCGGCTCTACGGCCACGCCCCTGAAATCGGCCGCCCTCAGCGCCGCCTTGGCGCCGACCGCGACGGCGACGTCGGCTTGGGAGCGCTCATTCCCCTCGATCAAGGCGACCGAGTACCTGCCCGGCGGGAGGCCGAGCTCCATGCGGTCGCCCGCGGCCTTGTCGAGCTCGACCGCGAGATTGCCCTTCGCGTCTCTCACGTACATCGAGCCAGCGAGCTCTTCGGAGAGGATCAAGCCGGCCTTCGAGGAGCGCAGGTCCGTGACGACGAGATCGCCCGAGCCAGTGAGGCTTATCTCGTAGCCCGGGTGCTGCGGGCCGTATCGGGTGTTCTCGGTCGAGGCGAGGGTCTCGCGGAAAGAATAGGCGTAGGCCTCGTTGAGGGTGACCTTGCCCTCGCCGCGCGCGTCGGCGGCGCCCCTGAGGGCAGATATGAGATAGTGGGTGAAGAAGGACCCTCCGATGCGGTCCGACTCCTGGGCCGCTTCGTCGGCCGAGCTCGAGGTGATATAGGCGTGCCCTTCCTGAATCGAGGACTCGTCGTATAGGAAGGCCGGCCTCGAGCTGCCGCCCTTCGCCCTCGTAAGCGATCCGGAGGAGCAGGAGTCGAGGATCGCGACGCGCACCGCGGCCGGGACCTTCTCGATCTCCGCGCGAAGCTCCGGGTAGCCCAACCTCTCCTTGCCGAGGAGAAGCCCCTCGTCATCGGAATGGCCCGAATAATAGAGCACGAGCTCGCAGCGGGCTCCCGAGGCCGTCGCCGACGCCGCGTTGGCCACCAGGCGGCTCGCCGCTCCCCTGAAGGCGGCGATGCCCGGATCGATGAGGAGGATGAGATCCCGGTCGGCGACGCCGCCGAGCTCGGTCATGACCGCGGCGAAGGAGCGCGCGTCGGAAGCCGCATAGCGGAGTCGCTCGAGGTCGGGACCGCCGTCGTTCGCTCCCATCACGAGCGCGAAGCGCCGCAGGGGGCCTCCGGGGACGGCTTCGTCGGAAGTCGGGGACGCCCCCGGGACTGCCGAGGCGCCCGCCAGGAAAACGGCGGTAGAAAGGATGGCGCAGACGACGGCCCGAGGCGCCTGTCCACGCGACGCGGCGCTCATCGAGGGACTCCCTTCTTCACGAGGAGGAGGGACTTCCACTCGATGGTATCCGGCAGGTGTGGCGCGCCCGTCGCGGACAGGGGCCCCGACGCCGCGAGGCCGCGCATGGCGGCGAGGACGATCGATAGGTCGAAATCCTTTTTCGAGGAGAAGATGAAGAAGCGCTCGAAGCCGGGCGCGTCGTCGAGCTCGTAGGCCGAGTCGAGGGCGGCTCCGCTCGACGACAGGCGCGGCGCCTTCGTGCCGGCTTCGGCGTTCCGCGAAGGGAAATGCCGAGTGATCGTTCCCCTGCCGTCCACGGAGAAAATGGCGCCGAAACCGGCCTCACCGGCGCCGTACTTGATCTGAAGGACATCGCCTTCCGCGGCGGCGGCTCCGTCTTGGAGCTCCATCGGGCCCGAAGCGGCCTTCCTATAGATGGAGATGCCCGGCTCGCCGCCCTTGGGCCGCGTGAGCTCGTCGACGGAGGGGGAAAGGAGGCTCCTGGCCATGAAGGCCCCGGCGAGGACGAGGAGGGCGGCCGCCGCGGGGAGAAAAAAAGCGGGTAGGGACCGGGAGGGAGCGCCCCGCCCGATGCCGACGCCCAAGCGGCCGCCGCCGGCTCCGGAGAGCATGCGCCGGCGGATCGCCGCGGCGATCTCGGCGGGCTTGGCCTCCGCTAAGATCTCTTCGTTTGAGGATTGGAGCGCAGCGAGCCGCGAGCGGAGAGACTCGTCGGCGCGAAGCGCCGCCTCGACCTTGGACTCGTCGATGTCGCCCAGCTCGCCCAGCGCGTACTGCTCGAGCAGCAGGTCGGGCACGAAGCTCCTGGTATCGCTCATCAGTCCTCCTCGGCGAAGATCTTCGATCGCTCGCGCAGTCCGGCGAGGCGCTTGCGCAGGCCCGATACCGAAAGGCCGACGCGCGCCGCCGTTTCCTCGAGGGTGAGGCCGTCGACGTAGTGCAGGACGGCCATGGTCCGCGTCGACGCCGCCTCCCGGGCGAAGATGCCGTCGATGAGGTGACGCGCCTGGCCGAGGGCCTCGACATCGTCGCTCCCGGCGATAAGCTCGAGAAGCTCGCCGTCGGGACGCTCAGGACGTCTCTTCTCGGTCCTGATCATGTTGAGGCACAGGTTGGTGGCAATGCAGTAGAGGAGACTGGAGGGCGCTTCATCCGTCAGGCTCCCCTTTCTCCGCAAGACGCGCACGAAAGTCTCCTGCATGGCGTCCATGGCCTTCTCCTCGTCGCCGAGGAGACTCCTGCACCTCCTGAGGACCATGGGACCGTATTTCCTGTAGAGCGCCTCGACGTCAAGCACCGCTCCCCCGTGTCCTCGTTAAGATACAACAACCCGGATCGAGAAACCCGTCACCGGAAAACCGCGGAAGGAGATGAATTTCGCGAAAGCCCCGCGGAGGAGTCTCGGATCGGTGACGATTCCCCATTCGGCCGGAGTTGCATAAGCGAGGAGTCATCAGGAATGAAAAAGACTACCATCGCCCTAGCGATCTCTTGCCTCGCCTGCTCGGCCTTCGCTGGCACGAGAGTGGATCTCGCCGCGGTCCTCAGCAAGGACTTTATAGCTTCCCCATCCTTCGATCAAGCCGCGCACGCCTTAGGGGCCGGGACTCCCTTCGGCGGCTTCGGATGGGAGGTCGTCCTCGACCATATCGGAGTGGGAGGGGAGTATTCCGTCGTCTTCGACCAGGGCGCTCCCTCGGAATGGTGGCTCGATTGGGAAACCCAGCCGATCTATGCGAGCTACCATATATTCGGTCCCAAATTCTTCATCGATCCCTTCGTGGATGCCGGCATGGGCTGCGCGGGCAGCATATGCCTCGGCCCATCGGGCCAGGCGGGCCGCGGCCTCGCCTTGACCCTCTATCCCTTCGTGAGCGCCGGCGCGGCCCTCGAGCTCAATGGCCTGCGCTTGGGCGCTAAGCTGAGCTACGACCTCGGCCAAAGCGCCATCCCCGTGACCGATATCGCCGAATACCCCCTCGGCCGCTTCCAGGTAATGGTCTTTGCGGGCTTCTCCATTTTGCGTTAGCCGGGCCCGAAGGCTCGCACGAGTTCCGCGACTCCTGCTCTAGGGGATATACTAGCGCCATGAGCGCGAAAACCCGCGGGATCCTCAAGGAAGTCTTCGGCTACGACGAATTCAGGCCCCTCCAGGAGGAAATAATCGAGGCCGCATCGTCGGGCGAGGATATCCTCGCGGTCATGCCCACCGGCGGAGGCAAGTCTCTCTGCTATCAGGTTCCCGCCCTCGCCCTCGGCCCGGACGCCCTCGTGCTCGTCGTCTCCCCCCTCATCGCGCTCATGCGGGAGCAGGTGGCCTTCCTTAGGAGCCTGGGCGTGGAAGCCCGCCTCCTCAACTCCACACTCGGCCCCGAGGAGTGGCGGGAGAACGCCGGGGCCGCCGCCAGGGGCGAAGTCCGCCTTCTCTACCTGGCTCCCGAGACCCTGGCATCTCCCCGCGCGGTCGAGTTCCTGGGAAGGGCCACCGTCGACCTGCTGGCGGTCGACGAGGCGCACTGCATCTCGGAGTGGGGCCACGACTTCCGTCCCGAATACCGGAGCTTGGGGGACATCCGCAAGCGTCTCAAGGCTCGCGATCGCTTCGCGAACTCGAGCGAGTTCGCGAAGCGATCGCGAGTGCCCTGCCTGGCCCTCACCGCGACCGCCACGCAGGCGGTGCGCGAGGACATCGTGTCCCAGCTGGGACTCGTCGGCGCGAAGAGCTTCATAGGCGGTTTCGACAGGCCCAATATCTTCCTCGAGGTGAGGCGCCGAAGCCGGGCCGTCGACCAGGTGCTGGGGCTCGCCTCCGAGTATCCCGAGGGCGCGGGCATTGTTTATTGCTTTTCGCGCGCCCGCGCCGAGGCGTTCGCGGCCGATCTTTCCGCGCGCGGCCTTTCTGCCTTGCCTTATCACGCGGGCTTGCCGGACGAGCTGAGGTCGGCGAACCAGGATAAGTTCATCCGCGACGAAGTCCGCGCGATCTGCGCGACGACTGCGTTCGGGATGGGCATCGACAAGCCCGATGTGCGCTTCCTGGTTCATTCGGACCTTCCCAAGAGTCTCGAGCAGTACTACCAGGAGGTAGGCCGGGCGGGCCGCGACGGCCTGCCCGCGAGGGCCCTCCTCCTGTTCGCCTACGGCGACGCCATGAAGATACGGTCGCTGCTGTCGGATCGCGGGAGCGACGCGTCCGACGACGCGAAGGCGCTCGCGGCGGAAGCTTCCCTGCGCGGAATGCTGCGCTACGCGGAAGGATCGATATGCAGGAGGTCGGCCCTGCTCTCCCATTTCGGGGAGAAATACGGGCGGGTGGGCTGCGGTTCCTGCGACATTTGCGCCGGGACGACCGACGCGGCCGAGGAGAAGGATGTCACGACCCAAGCCTACAAGTTCCTCTCATGCGTCAAGCGTACCGGGGAGCGCTACGGCGCCGGACATGTCGTCGACGTCCTCCTCGGCTCGAAAAACGAGCGAGTCCTGGGACTCGGCCACGCCGGACTGTCGACCTGGGGCATCGGAAAGGAATGGACGAGGGGCCAGTGGCTCGATCTCTCCTCCCAACTCCTCCGCAAGGGCTATCTCGCCAAGGACGAGGAATACGGGGTCCTTTCCCTGACCGGCAAGACATTGTCCGCCTTCCGCGACAAGACGCCGATCTCGGCCTTCGTCCCGCCGCGCGCCACGGAAGGCCGTAGCGGGGTCGGGGCGCGTTCGGGCGATTCGGCGGCTTCAGCCCACGCGTCCGGAAGAGCCGAGGCGAAGATGGGGACTTTCGCCCCCGGTTCGCTCGAGGCCGCTCAGGAGACAACCCTGCGAGCCTTGCGGCGGAGGCTCGCGGGGGAAGCGAAGGTCCCTAATTACATGATCTTTTCGGACCGAACGCTCTACGACCTGATAGCGAAGGCGCCCTCCGACAGGGCCGCTCTCCTTGGAATCTTCGGGATGGGGGAGGTCAAGGCTCGGCGATACGGCTCGGAGATCCTCGAGGCTTTGACGCTTTCATCGGGGACCGAACTGCATTAAAATCGATCACATATGACCTTACGACTGCGCTCGGCGATCTGCGGCCCGACCGAGGGAAAGGGCAAAGCGGCGGCGCGCCATCTTGCGGGAGCATGAGCTTGGACTCGAAGTTACACCTCTTCGACGTGGACCATACGATCACCCGGGGTTCCACGGGCAGGCGCTTCGCCCAGGCCGCAGCCCGGAAGGGCGTCCTCAAGCTCCGGTATCTCGCGATCATCCCCTTCAATTACGCGGCCTATCGCTTCGGGAACGGAGGCGTATCCTTCTTCGAGGGCGATTTCCCATTCATCAAGGGAGTCGAGAGGAGCCTCCTGGAAGCGATAGGCCGCGAGGTATTCGAGCGCAAGACCAGCAAAGCGCTTCGGCCCGAGCTCATCGAGCGCATCGCGACGATCAAAGCCGACGGAGGGGCCGTCGTCCTGGCCACGTCCTCGCTCGACTTCATTGTACGGCCTCTGGCAGATCTCATCGGCGCCGAAGCCGTCCTCGCGAGCGTTCTCGAGTTCGATGCGGGGCGCTGTACGGGCAGGCTCTCGGGATCGGCCCTATTCGGCACGGCCAAGCGCGACGCCGTCCTGGCCTTCGCGAACAGTCGCGGCGTCTCCCTCTCCGACTGCGCCTTCTACAGCGATTCGATACATGATCTTCCGCTCCTCCTCGAGGTCGGCGAGCCCATCGCCGTCGCGCCCGATCGGCGTCTGAGGCGCGAAGCCCGCTCCCGCGGGTGGCCTATCCTGGATTTCTAGCGGCTAGAGCCCGATGGGCAAAAATCCGTAATATGCTTGACTCCCCGGACCGCCCTTCCTACGCTATAAAGAGGAGGTCGAGCATGCCGGATGCATCACAGGGCAACGCGGAGTCGAAAGATCGCTTCCACGAAGCGTGGGAATATGCGCAAGCGGCGCGCAGCTCGCTGGGTAAAAGCCTGAAGGAGCTTATCCCGCCGGGCTTCATCGAGCATCGCAGAGCCGCGCGCAGGGAAATGCTCCTCGCTCTGCGGAGCCTCATAGACAGCGCTATCGAACGCGGCGAAAAGCGGTCGACGGACTGAATAGCCGGGCTCCGGCAGGAGCGTCGGCGCGTCATCTCGCGATAAGTATCCACAGGAGAAGGACTAAGCCCAGGGCCCAGAGGAGGAGCGCGAGCGGCAGTCGCCCTCCCAGGAAGAGTTGCGTCCCGGCGACGAGCGCCGCGGAGAACAGGATGCTGCCTGAGAGTCTATGAATCCCGGCTTCCAGCCGCGCCATGTGCTGCTTGAGTTCCGGCGTCCGGACTTCCATCTTGCCCTGCTGCAGTCTCGTCGCGAGATCGTCGGCGCGCTTCGGCAGGCTGACGAGGAGCTTGAGGGCCGTCTCGATCTCTCGCACGAGGAGGCGGACCCCGCCCTCCCCGCTCTCTTTCATCAGTCGCAGGACGTAAGGCGAGAGCCCCTTCCAGACGCTGAAATCGGGATCGAGCCCCGATGCCATTCCCGAGAGGATGCCGATGCAGCGTCCAAGCAGGATGAGATCCTCGGGCACCTGGAAGGGCATATCGTAAAGGAGTTCCCCGAACTCGTCCGCGAAGGCCTTGATCTGACGATCGCTCAAGCGCAGCATATCCCGCGTCGACCTGCCCCACAGAGTGTCCAAGAGCCTCGAGCAGGCCCGCTCGAGGAGTTCGAGGTCGGCTCCCGGGAGGACCATGCGGAGCTCGCCGAAGGCTCGGACCAGGCGAACGGCATCCCGGGTGCCGATGGCGAGGAGCCCCTCGCGAAGGGCGGCGAAGGAGTCGGCGGCTATCGTTCCGGTCATTCCGAAATCGACGAATACGAGTTTCCATTCCTTCGCCTGAGCGGTTCGCGCGGCAGGTTTAACGAAAAGGTTCCCCGGGTGCGGGTCCGCATGGAAGAAACCGTCTTCGAACACTTGCTTGAGGTACACGTCGAGGAGCTTATCGGCGACCGAGGCCCTGTCGACTCCCGCCGCTTCGATCGCCGCGTAGTCCGTAATCTTGATGGCGCCCACGTCTTGAAGCGTCAGCACGCGGCGCGTCGTATGGGTCCAGAGCACGGTCGGCACTACCACCTCCGGGCGGGCGGCGAAGTTGCGGGCGAAGCGTGCGGCGTTCTCCCCCTCGTGAAGGTAGTCGATCTCCTCGTACAGCGTGCGGCTGAACTCTTCGATTAGAGCGAGCACGTTCGCGTGCCTCCTGACGGATCGAAATCGCCGTAGCCATCCGCCGGCGACCCTGATGGCCGCGAGATCGGCCTCGACGATCTCTTCGATGTTCGGCCGCTGGACCTTGACGACGACCGAGCCCGTCGAAGGCGCGTCCGGGACGCCGGGCCGAAGGCGGGCTCTGTGGACCTGCCCTATGGAAGCGGAAGCGAGCGGAAGGGGATCGAAGTCCTCGAATCTCTCGGCGAGCGGCGCGCCGAACTCGGCTTCCACGACCTCTCGGATGGCCTCGAAAGTCTCCGCGCCCACTTCATCCTGAAGGTCGGACAGCTCGGCGGTTATCTCGCGCGGCAGGACATCGAGACGGGAGGAGAGGAATTGCCCGACTTTGATCAGCACCCCGCCCATGCGGACCGCAAGTCCTCGAAAGGACCGGGCGATCCTGCGCATGCGGCCGGAGCGAGTCCGGCGGGAGAGGATGCCGAGCCCGATTCTCGGCAGGAGGAAATCCCACCAAAGCTCCCGGATCATGACTCCGAAAAAAAAGGCCAGCGTGCGCCGATAGCGGGCTCTCTGCATGCCGGAGAGTATACCGACGAGCCGTTTCCATGAGAATGCGGCGGCGAGGCACCTCCGCCGCTTTCGTCAGCGATCGCGGTCGGATCGGAAGGGTCCGGGGCCATGAAGGGGGTCTTCTCCGGTCATGGGCTTCTGATTTTCGAAGGCCTTTTTGTTCATCTTCTCTAAATACATGAGGTAATCGAGGCGGGCAACATACTTATCCGCGTCCTTGTCGACTTCGGGATCGAAGACTGCGGAGCCGATGCTGAGCGAAAGCCGCTCGCGCAATCCCTGCGCGAATACGCGGTCGGCGAAGCGCGCGTGGATGCGCCCCACGACCTGGTCGAGCTCCGCCTCGTTCGAGAGCGGAAGGATGGCGACGAATTCGTCCCCGGCGTAGCGCGCAAGGAAGTCGTCGGTACGGAGGCAGGACCTGATAAGCTGGACGGCGAGGACCAGGGCCTCGTCGCCGGCCGCGTGGCCGAAGCGGTCGTTTATCAGCTTGAAGTCGTCCACGTCGGCGAGCAGGCCCGCGAAGCGCCTGCCTCGCCTGCCGGCGCCGACCCTTTCCTCGCGGAAATCGCGGACGCGCTCTTCGACGTATTCATCCAATCGTCGGCGATTGAAGGCTCCCGTGAGGTAATCGCTCGACAGCTTGCGCCGCTGGGTATGAATGAAGATCACGAGCAGGGATAGAGTCGCCGCCGGCCATACGAGAACGAGTCCGAAGTATCGGATTTGCAGGGCTCCGGCTATGATCGGCGGCAGGGGAAAGGCCAGCAGGGTCGCGAGCGTGGCGCGGTCGATCGCCCTGCGGCGCGCGGCGGCCACGACGACGACCATCGAGAAGACCATGTAAGAATACGCGACGGATACCAGGATCAGGAAAAGCGGCCCGCGGTGATAGGCGTTACGCGCGTCCAGATAGAAATATAAGCCTGTAGCGGGTGTCGACAGGCTCAACAGGGCCGAGGCGGCCGCGGGCAGGGCGACTAAGCGCATCCACGAGCGGTCGCGCCGGGAATTCGCCGCGACTTGATCCTCCGCGTAAAAAACGTAGACCATGGCGGCGAAGGGGAAACCTATATAGTACACGGTAGTCGCAGTCAGGGCGATCGCGCGGCAGAGGACGCCCGAAGTGCCCTCCAGCGCCGATATCGCGGCATCGGCGGCGAGCTCGAGGCCGGTCAGGCTCAAAAGCAAAGTAAAAAGACGATATTCGGCATTGCCGCGGTCGCTGCGATACCGAGAGCCCGCGAACAGGATTATCGTCAGGAAGATCGAGAAGAGATCGATATCGATGCGCGTGAAAAGCCGCAAGCGCACCCCTTTCCGATTATAGAGGAGGCGCCGGCGGTAGGAAAGGGCGAGCGAAAGCCGAGGCATCGATCCGCTTTGAAGCGACGCCCCCGGATTTGCATAGCGACCTTGCCCCGGGCGAACGCGGCGTTATCGCAGTCGCGGCCCGCGGGCGCGGCGCCGCTCGATCACGGAAGAGGAAGATACGCGGCTAATGTGCGCAAGTCGTTAATCTCGGGGTAAAAGACCTGGCCCGGCCGCGTCGGCGCGATAGACGCTCTTCCCGCCGACGACCGTCTCTTCGACGACGGTGTCGCCTATCCTCTCGCGCGGGATCGCGGTGATGTCCTGCGAGAGGAGGGCGAAGTCGGCGAGCATGCCTGGGGCCAGGAAGCCTTTTCGGCCCTCCATGAACTCGGCGTAGGCGCTCCCGACCGTATAGCAACGGAGGGCTTCCTCGGCCGATATCCGCTCCGGCCCCTCCCGGTTCGCCGCCATATGTATGGAGCGGATCGGATCGCAGCTCGACTCGCCCGGAATATCCGAACCGAAGGAGAGATGGACCCCGGCATCGAGAAGAGAGCGGTAGGGATAGGCGCGAAGGGCCCGCTCGCGACCGAGGAGGAGTCTGTCCTTGTCCGGGTTCTCCATGGCGCTGGGCTGGGCCGAGACGAGAATGCCTAAGTCCCGCAGCCGAGGGATATCCTGGCTCCGGATGAGCTGGGCATGCTCTATCCTGATACGGAAGGTCCTGAGCTCGGGATGGCGCGCAAGGACCTTATCGTATGCGTCGAGGAAGATCGCTATGCCTCGGTCGCCGATTATGTGGAACGCGCCTTGCCGCCGCCGCCGCGCCAGGAACTCGAGCTCGGCGACGGGGGCCGAGGGATCCTCGCAGAGCTCCTCGTCCTGGGAATCCGCGAAAGGCTCGCAGAGGCAGGCGTTGCGCGTCGAGAAGGTCCCGTCGAGGAAGTACTTGACGGGACCCCTGCGTATCCATGCCGCGTCGCCGATGCCGAAGGCATGGGCGGCGCTCATCGCCGCCGCCATCCAGGGACGGCGCCCGAGGGACCAGGTCGTGAATCGCGCGCTCAAGGTGCCGGCCTTCAGCCGCCTGCGCAGGCTGAAAAGTTCTGGATAGAACCAGGTATTGTCCTGTACCGAGGTGATGCCCATCCGCGCGAAGGTCTCGAGGGCGATATCGAGCCTCTCCTCGCGCATCGCGGCATCGAAGTAGACCTCCCTAACGCGCCTCCGCGAAAGCTTCGTATCGCCGAGGTCCCGGACTATCCCCGTGGGCTCGCCGTCCGAGTCGCGCAGGACGCTCCCGACCTTCGGATCGTGACCGCCGCGGCGAATCCCGAGGGTTCGCAAGGCCAAGCTATTGAGCCACTGCGCGTGGCCCGAAAACTGGCTTAAGATCACCGGATTGCGCGGGAATGCCGCGTCGAGCGGCTCCTTGCGAGGATTCGGGCAGGCCGGGTAGTCCCAATTGAAGGCCCTGACGATCTCGCCGGGAGACGGGTCGGGATAGCGCTCGAGCAGAAGGTCGACCACCCCCTGCTCGTCGAGCCCGCCCAGGTCGACCGCGAGGACGTGGTCGCCCAGATAAACGGCGTGGACGTGGTTGTCGTTGAATCCGGGCACCATCGTCAGCCCGCCGAGATCGCGGACTTCCGAGACGGAGGACGCGCCTGGGCCTTCGAGGCCGCGAGCGCGCGCCAAGGCGGATTCCTCGTCGCCGACGTAGTCCACGATCCCGTCGCGTGCCACGAGCGCCCGCGCGCGCGGCCGCCTCGGATCCATCGTAACGATCTCGGCCCCGCGCCAAACCTGGATGGCCATGATCGTTGAAGTTACTCGTACTCAAGCCTCTTCGGCAATGGCATCCGCGTTCGCCCCACCGGGCGGGACCATCGGGAGGACGTTGTACTCGGGCCTGAGCTCGAGCGCGAGGAGGCGCGGCCCCTCCGGGCCGAGCGCTCGGAGGAGGGCTCCCTCGACGTCCCCGCCCTCCCCGACCCTCTCTGACCGGAGCCCGAAGCCCCTGGCGATCGCGGCGAAGTCGATGCGCCTCTCGAAGCGCGAGGCCGAGTAGCGGCTACCGTAGAACAGCTCCTGCTGCTGGCGCACCAGGCCGAGCCTGCCGTTGTCGAAGACGATCACCGAGACGTCCAGGCCGAGCTCGGCCAGGGTCGCGAGCTCCTGCATGTTCATGAGCAGGGAACCGTCGCCGGTGATACAGACCACGCGCCTGCCCGGATTCGATAGGGCGGCCCCGATGGCCGCCGGGAGACCGAATCCCATCGTCCCGAGCCCGCCGGAGCTGAGGAAGGAGCGGGGCCTGGGGACCGGATAGGCTTGGGCCGCCCACATCTGATGCTGTCCCACGTCGGTGGCGACTATCGCGTCCGGCCCGGCGAGACGCGCGATGGCCTTGACGATT
This sequence comes from uncultured Treponemataceae bacterium, assembly GCA_964396415.1. Taxonomy (GTDB): domain Bacteria; phylum Spirochaetota; class Spirochaetia; order Treponematales; family Rectinemataceae; genus UBA1306. The sequence continues at coordinate 27,366 of CAYNFM010000009.1, forward strand.
GACCGCGGATGCCAGGCCGAGGCGGGCTCGGGAAGCGAGCACTCGGCGATGAGGGTCCGCGCGCGCTCGGCCCATGCGCCTTCCCGCCGCTCCGGAACGAGGCCGATCAGGGCGGAGAGCGCCGCGCGGGCATCGGAGCGGACCGAGGCATCGGCAGCCTTTATCTTATTGATCTCGGCCGCGTCGGCATCTATATGCAGGACCTTCGCGCCGCGGGCGAAACGGCGCGGATCGCCGGTCGCCCTGTCGTCGAATCGAACGCCGACGGCCACGAGCAAGTCCGCCTCTTCGACCAAGGCGTTCACCGCGCGGCTTCCATGCATGCCTATCATGCCGAAGTACAGAGGGTGGCGCGGGGGGAGACAGCCCAGGCCCATGAGGGTCGCGGCCGCGGGCATCCCTGTCCTGATCGAAAGCCGCTCGAGCTCCGCATGGGCGCCCGAGGCCGCGACCCCGCCGCCGAAGTACAGGAAGGGCCGCTCGGCCGCTGCGATCATCGCGGCTGCCCGATCGATCGCCGCGGCCTCGGGCCGTGCCGGCTCCTCCGGCCTCGAAGGCTCGGGCCAAGAGCCGAACTCGATCTCCTCGAGCTGGACGTCCTTAGGCAGGTCGACGAGGACCGGCCCCCGCCTCCCGGAAGCGGCGATGCGGAAGGCTTCGGGCACGGCATCGAGGAGCTCCCGCGCCGACCGGACCAGGAAGGAGTGCTTGACGACGGGCAGGCTCATCCCGTAGGTGTCGACTTCCTGGAAGGCGTCGGTACCCAGGAGACCCCGCGATACTTGGCCGGTGATAGCGACGATGGGTACCGAGTCGAGTTTCGCGTCGGCTATCGCCGTGACCAGGTTGGTGGCCCCGGGGCCGGAAGTGGCGAAGCAGACGCCAGTCGTCCCCGTGCTCCGCGCGATCCCCTGGGCTATGAATCCCGCGCCCTGCTCGTGCCGCGCGAGGATGTGCCTGAGCCTCGAACTGTATAGAGCATCGTAGAGCGGCAGGTTGGAGCCGCCCGGTATGCCCGACACTATCTCGACGCCCTCCCTCTCGATGATCCCGACGATGATCTGGGCCCCGTTGCGCTTCATGCTTCCTCCTTGGTCCCGCAAATAAAAAAGGCCCCCGCGGCTTCGCGCCGCGGGGGCCTTCGATCTCTCGATCGCCGATCCTAAGATCGGGATTCCCTCATCGCGCGAAGCGCCCCGGCGGAATGCCGAGTACCGCTACGGCTACGAGGAGAAGCTTGGAAATCATGGCGCGCGCGGCGCCTCCGAAATATCTATGCAAGCTCACGTCCCGCATCCTATACGGGAGTTCTCCCCTGCGCAAGGGGGGTTGACGCGGACCCGGGACCGGGAGGATTATATATCGAGATGATATATTCAGGAACGATACATTGACCGATTTTACCATCCTAGGCTTCCTCATGTACGGTCCCAAGAGCGGCTACGATATCAAGCGCTTCATGGGGATGAGCACGTCCCATTTCTATCAGGCTAGCTTCGGAAGCATCTATCCGTCTCTTGAGCGCATGGAAAAGGAGGGCTATGTCGCGGCGACGCGGGAGGACGACTCAGGCCGTCTCCGCAAGCCGTACGAGATACTCCCCGAGGGCCGGGCCGCCTTTCTCGAATGGCTCGCCTCCCCCCTCGATATCTCTAGGGGACCCTCGCTTCTCCTCGCGAGACTCTTCTTCCTGGGGTGCCTTCCCCGGGGCAGGGCGAGAAAGATCATCGATGGCTTCATGGAGGGCGCCTCCAAGCGAAGGGAATGGCTCGAGGGCGCGACGGCAGGCCTCCCGGTGAAGCCCGACTTCTTCCAGGCATCGACCCAGCGCTTCGGCCTCGAGTACTACGCCTTCCTCGAGTCCTGGCTCGAGCGACTCGAGAAGGAGATATCATGAGCGACGGCCCGAAGGCCTCGATACGCTACTTTACCGGGACCGGCAATTCCATGCGAATCGCCGATATCTGCGCGACGGCCTTCGCCGAGGCCGGATACGCGACGGACATCGCCTCGATCGCATCGGGCGGGACGCCGGACGGAGACGCGGCCTGTTTCGTCTTTCCCGTGTATTCCCTCGACCTGCCCAGGATCGCGAAACGATACCTCGAGGCGCTCCCGCCTACGGCAGGCCCCGTCCCCCGCCCTGCTCTCCTCCTCGTGACGGGAGGGGATCCGGACGACTGCGGGTGGAGCCTTATCGAGGGCAGCCGCCTCCTCGCTTCGCGCGGCTTCGACGTCTCCTTCGCCGACCTCGTACGCATGCCCAACAATTGGGGCCCCTTCATGAGAGTACCCGACCGCGAAGAGGCAAAAGCCATCCTCGAAGCCGGGGAAGCTGAAGCTAAGGAGGCGACGCTTTCCTTCCTCGCGGGACGCCGCTACGCGAAAGCCTTGAGCCTCTCCAAGTTCGGCCCTATCGGCTCCCGCCTCATGAGGGCCGGCTTCGCGCTCGGCGTTAAAAGGCTATGGTCCCGCTTCAAAGTCAGCACCGCCTGTACCTCTTGCGGCCTCTGCGCGCGCTCCTGCCCGACCGGGAGCATCGCCATGGAAGGCGGTCGGCCGCGATGGTCGGCGGGCTGTGAGCAGTGCATGCGCTGCTTCAACATCTGCCCATCGCGCGCCATCCTCCAGCTCGAGGCGATCGGCAGGGGCTCGACCCGCGAGCGATGGATCGAGCCGCATTTCAAGCCCTGACCATCCGATCAGCCCTGCCGGTCCGACAGGCCGAGCCGAGCCGGCCGCGCGCGACCCTCGAAGAGCCGCAGCACGAGGACGCCTCCGAGTAACAGGGCCGCCCCCGCGAGTTGGACAGTCATGAGCCTCTCACCGAGCAGGAGATAGGCCGAGATCGCGGTAAAAACAGGTTCGAGGGAGACGACGAGGCTCGCGACGCTCGAGGGCAGAAGGGAGAGGCTGACATTGTAGAGCCCGAAGCCGCCGACCGTGGGTATCGCGCCGAGGAGGAAGAGGACGAGCCAGCCCTTCCACGAGCTGGCGAGCCAGAGGATGTCGCGAAGGCTCCTCGGGGACCCGGGCAGGAGCTCGTCCGGAACGCAGTTCGCGAGGAAGAGGAAAAACGCGGCGAAGGCGAAGGTATAGACGAGGGTCGTCCAGGGATCTAGCCCGCGATCGGCCGCCGATCTGCCGAAGAGACTATAGAGCGCGTAAGAGAGGCCCCCCGCGACTCCGATGAGTACGCCAGCCAGATTGCCCTTCCATGAGCCGAGCTCGAGGAGGCCGGCGACAAGGGCGCAGCCGCCGAGGCTCATGGCCACGGCCGCGAGCTTAGCCCAGCCCAGCCTCTCCTTCAGGAAGAGCCGACCCAGCACCGCGGTAAAGGCCCCGGAAGAATAGACGAGGATGGTCGCGACGGCCGCACCGTTCAGGGCGACCGAGAGCGTCCATAGCGAGTTGAAGAGAGCGAGGACGAGTCCGTATGCGGCTAAATAGGGAAGTAGCCTTACGGGAACGCGTAGGAGTCTCGGCCTCGCTATCGCCAAAGCGGGGATGAGGGTCACGACGACGAAGACATCGCGCCACAGGGCCAGGACGAGGGCCGGCACCCCGAAACCGAGAGTGAGATACCTTATGAAGATCGCGGTGGTGGAAAGGAAGAAGGCCGCGATCACGGCGACGACGTATCCTTTCGGCTGCGATCCGCTCCGTCCTAAAGTAGGCATTCGCGGATGATAATCGAATGGCTCGGCCAGGTATAGGGATGCAACGGCTAGCGCCCGTTCCGGTCCCGTATCGAGGCGAATCCCTTTCCCAGTCGCTCAAGGAAGCCGCCCGAGCCCCGGTACGCGGCGACGGCATTAGGATCGGGCAGGACCGGGGCTCCCGGCCTGGCCGCCACCGAGCGGGCCCTGTCGGCCGCGGCCCCGCGCTCGGCTTCCGGCAGGAGCGCGCAGGCCGCCGCGACGGCCGCTCCGGCTGCGGCGCCGGCGTCGGCGATGGGCAGGGCGCGCGCTCCCCATATCCCCGCGACGCGAATAAGGACGCCCCGGCTCGCCGCTGCTCCGCCGGTCACGGCCACCTCGGTCACCTTCCCCGCGAAGGGCGCCGAGCCCAGGGCCATGAGGCCGAGGCTCGAGTCCACGGCCGCGGAATAGTCGCGAGCGAAGCTCCCAAGGCTCGGAGTCGCTATGGAGGGGGAGTCGGGAAAGCTCTCCCGCTCGGTCTGCACGATCCTGACGTCCCGACCCGCTGCCTCGGAGGCGAGGGCGGCTTCGCTGGCGGCGAAGTCGCTCGCCGCGAGGCCATGCGCCTTCCTGACCGACTCCCATGCGAGGGCGCCATTAGTGCGGCATCCGAAGAGGAAGGGTCGACCCAGCCCGTCGTACATCGCATTGGCCGAGACGTGAGGTCTCTCGCCCTCGACCATGAGGACGAAGCTCGTGCCCAGGGAGAGTAGGGCTCCCGCGGCTAGGACCTTGCTCTGGGGATTGTCGCCCGATCCCGCCACGATCGCGCACTCGGGCGAGAGGCCGTATCGCTCGACAAAGTAGGCGGCGACGCAGCCGACCAGGGTAAGCGGATGGGCCAAGGGGGGAAGGCGCGAGGCGAGGGCGTCGGCCCCGCCCGGCAGGCCCGACGCAACCGCCGCGATCAGCCGCCGATCCCAGCGCCTGAGCGACCAGTCCATGAGGCTCGTGCCCGAGCCATTGCCCCAGTCGATCGGCGCCTCGCCGTCGCCCGCGAGCACGCCCGCGAGGAAGGAAGAGACGAGATGGAAGCGGTAGGCACGGGCATAGGTCTCCGGAAATCGCTTGGCGACGCGACGAAGCACTACGCCGGAGAAACGCAAAGGCGAGTCCGAGCCGGAGCGGGCGGTGACGGCCTCACGGCCGCCGAGGGCCGCGCGCAGCTCATCGGCCTCGGCTTGCGTATTGGAGCTCATCCATATGGGCGCTCGGTCGTAGGCGAGGCCGGGGCCTATCCGCTCGGTCAACCCCGGGGCGCCCTCGGAGCCCGCGCCGGGCTTGCGCAGCTCGGCCATGGCCTTCGAGCCATCCTCGCCAAGCCATACCTGACCGTGCTGGTGCGCGGAGAGGTCTATGGCCGCGACGCGACCGAGGATCGCCGGGCCGAGGTCCGAGAGTAGGGCCTCGAGCGCGTCGAGGTAGAGGGTGGCCGGCTGGTCGGCCTCGCCCGGCTCGCGGGGCGGCAGTATCGGCGCGCCCTCGGTCAGTCCGTACTTGGCTACGCGGGGGTCGTCGCGGTAGCGTACCTTGGCTTCGCCGACGGTCGCGAAACCCTCCCTGTCGAGGACCGCCGCCGTCGTGCTCTGCGTGCTCGAGTCTATCCCCAGGACCAAGTCCAGCTTGGACATTCACGGCCTCCGACGGATGCAACCACGGAACGAAGTCCGGCGAAGCGTCAGCCACAGAGAACACGGAGTCGAAAATCCGGCGAAGCGACAGGAACACGGAGAAGAGAGAAAGAAGGGTCGTATCGAGAAACGGGGAGGGAAACCCGTCCTCGATATTGGCCCTTCCCATTACATCATCTTCAATATTCCCGTATATCCGTGCTTTGGCTCCGTGATCTCTGTGCCTGACGCTAGGTCAGGCTTCTGGCTCCATGGTTACCTTCTATGCTCATAGATACTTGTTGACGATAGACTCGAGGTATTCTTGCTGGCCGGAAACGAGGCCGAAGTCGCCTACGTCGGCCGCGGGAGCGTCGAGCATGACCGCCTCGAGACTCTTAAAGCTTTCCTTGCCGCCGCGGATCGCGGCGCCGACGCCCTTGCGCCAGCCCGCGTAGCGCTCGTTCATGCGCCTGTCGATCGCCTCGTCCGCGATCATCCTCTCGGCGGCCTCGGCCCCTCGCGTGAAGGAGTCCATCCCGACGATGTGCGCGATCGCGAGGTCCTCGACCTTGAAGCTCCCCCTGCGCACCTTGGCGTCGAAGTTGAGGCCGCCCGAGTGGAGGCCGCCGTTCTTGAGCACTTCGTACATCATGAGGGTGGTCGTATAGAGGTTGGTGGGGAACTGATCGGTGTCCCAGCCGAGCATCTCGTCTCCCTGGTTCGCGTCGACCGAGCCGAGGATGCCGTGGTCGCGGGCGAAGCGCAGGTCGTGCTGGATCGTGTGGCCGGCGAGGGTCGCGTGGTTGGTCTCGATGTTGAGCTTGAAGTAGGGGATGAGGTCGAACTCCTTGAGGAAGGCGTAGCAGGCCGCCGCGTCGAAGTCGTACTGGTGCTTCGTAGGCTCCTTCGGCTTGGGCTCGATGAGGAACTGCCCCTTGAAGCCGATTTCCTTGGCGTAATCGACGGCCATGTGCAGGAAGTTGGCCATGTTCTCCTGCTCCATCTTCATGTCGGTGTTGAGCAGGGTCTCGTAGCCCTCGCGGCCGCCCCAGAAGACGTAGTCCTGGCCGCCGAGCTCCTTGGTGACCTCGAGGGCCTTCTTGACTTGGGCTGCAGCGTAAGCGAAGACCCTGGGCTCGGGACTCGTCGCGGCGCCGTGCATGAAGCGCGGGTTGCCGAACAGATTGGCCGTGCCCCACAGCAGCCGAGTCGGGCTCGTCTTCATCAGGTCCAGGGCAACGACCACTATCTCGTCTATCTTCTTGTTCGTCTCGCGGAGAGTCGCGCCCTCGGGGGCGATATCCCGGTCGTGGAAGCAGAAGAAGGGCATCGAGAGCTTCTCGGTGAGCTCGAAAATCCCGCGCATCCGCATCCTGGCGGCTTCCATCGGGTCCGCCACCGAGTTCCAGGGCCGCACAGCCGTCGGGTCGCCGAAGGGATCGCGGCCGCCGCCGCACATGCTGTGCCAGAAGGCCATCGCAAAACGCAGCTTATCCTTCGTGGTCGTCCCTCCCGCCGACTTCGCCGCATCGTAATGCTTGAAGGCCAGGGGATTGTCGGATTCGGGCCCTTCGAAGGGAATCTTAGGGACGTTGGGGAATAGCTCGCTCATGGTCGTACCTCCGTACCTGGTTAATATATAAGCCGGACTAAGGCCCCTGACAATCCCGCCCTTTGACGATATATACCCCATATTGATATAGTAGCTGATGCGCTTCGAAGACGTGGTCTTCGTCTACCATCTTCGGGACGAAGCACAAATCGCCTGGCACGGCCGTTCCCACAGCCATTCGGCCGGCCTTTACGAGCTTCACTATTTCATATCGGGCGAGGGCTCGTTCCGAAACCTCGGCACGGTCCATCGGATAGAGCCCGGGACCCTCTACTTCACGCCTCCGGGCTCGATCCATCAGATATCCGCGACGAACGCCAAGAGACCCATCACCTATTACGCCGTGCTCATCGACGCCGAGGGCGAGGCCGAGCTCCTGAGCCTCCTCGAGTTCCTCCAGGAGGGGCGGGGCCTCGGGCGCGGCCCCATCGTCGTGGGCACGGCGCAGCGCTTCTTCTTTGCCGATCTCCTCGAGAAGAGCGCCTCCGGCCGGAGCGAGCTGGTCAAGGCCGCCTACCATGGCCTGCTCGCCTTCCTCTACGGCCTGGCGGCCGGCCAGGTCGCCGCGAGGGGAACCTCGGACAATGCCCATGTCGAAAAGGCCCTCGCGATAATGCAAGGCGCCATCGAGCGCAACCTCGACTTGGGAGCCCTCTGCGCGCGGATACAGCTCTCGCGAGAGCACTTCGTCCGCGTTTTCACCGAGCGCATGGGCATGCCGCCCATGCGCTACTACACGCGCCTCAAGATCGAGGCGGCTCGGGCCATGCTTTCGAGCACCAACCTCCACGTCCAGGAAATCGCCGACAAACTCGGCTTCGGGAATCAATTCGGCTTCGCCCGCGCCTTCAAGCGGGTCTGCGGCATGTCGCCTTCCGAATATCGCGCGACCTGCCTGCAACGCGCCGATTTCGTTGCCCGGTGAGGAGGGAGCATGTCGTTCACCTGTCGCGACGAGATCGAGATAACCGGCGGTACGGAGGAGGAGCGCCACGCGGTCGCCGCGCTCCTCCTCTCCTCGCCTTCGGTCGACGACGACTCGGTGACGCGCCTGGAGCAGGGCGACTCCCTCGTCATGCGCGTGGAGAGCGTAGACGGCCTGCCGGAAGACGAAATCGCGGAGCTCGCCGCGCAGTTTCCTTCCCTGTCCCTGACCCTCGTCTACTTCTCCCTGGACGGCGAATTCTACGGGTACTCGAAGACGGGAGCCGCGGGCATTGTGGCCGAGAGCGAGGATTTCGCCGACGACACGACCGACATCGTGGCCAGGCGCTACGACGGGGACCGCATTGCCTTCGTTCGGGATATCTTTTCCCTGGGCCGGGGTGATCGCGACGCTTCTTGAGGCAGGCGAAGGAGGCAAGGCGGACAGCCTCAGCCGGTCCTCGCCTCCCGCCTCTTTATCCGATCCGCCGCAGTACCCTCGAGCAGTTCGCCGTTCTCCATATATGCGCGAGACGATCGCGGTCGCTCGATCCTACTGTTTCTGTCGCGGCTCAACGTGGACGGTAGCCTCGAAACCGAGGATCTCTTTCACGCGCGTCTCGAGGGCGCTTGCGATTCCATGAGCTTCCTCCACGGTAGCCTCGGCGTCGATATCCATGTGAAAGGTGATTTCAGTCCAATTGCCATTATCGAAAAGGTGCAGGTGATGAGGCCTGATGTCATATCCCGCGACCTCGCGCCCTATCTCGGAAAGTCGCAGGAGCAATTCATCCTTGGTGAGAGGCGCGCCGCCTCCCGAGCCCACGGCGATCGTGGGCTCGATATGAATCAGGACATTCGTGTTCGAAAGCTCCTTTTCGAGCGCCCGCTCGATCTCATCGCACAGTTCATGCGACTGCTTGACGCTCATCGTTTCGGGCACCGAAAGATGGAAGTCGATATACTTAGTCCGTCCGGACCGGCGGGAACGAACGCTATGCATCGAGACCTTCGGGTACGAAGCCATGCGCGCAGTAAGCTTCGCGAGATCCTCGGCCGCCAGGCTTTCGTCGATGAGGGGCCCGAACGCCGCGCGAAGCATTCCCCAAGCCTCCTTCAGGATGAAGGCCGCGATGGCGACGGCGACGATCGGATCGAGGTAGTAGGCCCACGCTACGTGGAAGACGCGCTGCATCGCGATTATGACGAGTAGGCCGGATGCTACGCCGAGCGAGGAGTAGACGTCGGTCTTGAGGTGAAGGGCGTCGGCCTCGAGCGCGACGCTCTCCTCGGCGCGGGCCACCCGGTAGAGACGCCGTGAAACCAGGATATTCACGAATCCCGAGGCGAGCATCACTGCGACGCCTAGCCCGAGCTGGGTCACGGGTTTGTATTCGATTAGTTTCTTTATCGATTCGAATATGATCGCCATGGCGGCGACGAATACCAGCCCCGCTTCGATGACGCCGGAAACGTTTTCGATCTTCTCGTGGCCGAAGCTGTGTTCCCTGTCGGCCGGTCTCTGCGCCATGCGGATGGAGAAATAGGCGATGATGGCCGCCACGAGGTCCATGGTGGAGTGGATGGCCTCGGAGACGATGCTCACCGATCCGCTGATCGATCCGATGATCAATTTCATGACGATGAGGGCGCTATTGGAGAGGATCGAAAGCCGGGCGGTTTTTGCCGCTATATGCATCGGGACTCCCTGGGGATGTCCATTCGGGAAAGTCGAAGGCGTCCGAATCCGTAGTAATAGAGTCCCAATCCCCAGGAAGAGAATATAGCTGGAAACTCGGGGCCGCGCAATTCCGCTACGATGAATATTAGCCTACCTTAACTGCGTTGAATTTCGGCCATCTTCTTCAATCGATTTATCTTCCCGAGCACGTTATACGCATGCATACGAAGCGTATGCAAGGAGGCGTCAGTGAATTCCCTCAACTCCATTTTGCTCGAAGGCAACCTCGTCCGGGATCCCGAGAGCAAGACTCTTCCGACCGGTTCGCAGGTCTGCAATTTCACCGTGGCCAGCGACCGCTTCTACCGCCAGGAGGACAACCTGGAGAAGGAGGTCAGCTACTTCGACGTGGAGGCCTGGTCGAAGCTCGGTCTCGCCTGCTCGCAGAACCTCAAAAAGGGTCGAGGCGTGCGCGTAGTGGGTCGCTTGAAGCAGGATCGCTGGACGGACGGCGAAGGCAAATCCAAGTCGCGGGTGATGATAGTCGCGGAGCATGTCGAGTTCAAGCCGATTCGACAGGCTGCGCCGAGCGCGCCGGCCGAGTCATCCGCGGCCACCCCTTCGACCGCGGATGAGGTAGCGGCGGTATTCTAGGTCGAGCCGAACGAGTTGGGCATCGATGCCATACGGCGTCGATGCCCGCGACTTTCCCCCGGAGGATGCTCAATTCTAAGATAGCCTCTGGAGACGATCGAAACCGGGAAGCAGCATAAGTGACCCACGCGATATCTGCAGTACTTTTCGTTGCTCCCAGTCCTTTAGGATGCGACTGACGACCTCGCGCGAAGTGCCGACATGATCGGCCAATTCCTGATGAGTCGCCTCAACGAGCCCCGGCGAGGAACCCGAGCCCCGCTCGGCGGTAGAACTATGCTCGACCAGCCATTGGGCCAGGCGCTCGTCGACTCTACGAAAAGCCACTTCCTGTACGAGCTCCATGACCTCGGCCATTCTACGCGAGTACTGCTGGAGGACGAAGTCCCGGAACGCGGCACCTTCGGCGAGGAGGCGCCTCACGGTTTCGCTCGAGATGAAAGCGGCGCTCGTAGCGCGCTCGGCCACGGCTGTAGCGGGAAAGGAGACGATCCCCGAGCCGCAGCCCGAGCTCAAGATGCAGCTTTGCCCCTCCTCGATGCGATAGAGCGTGATCTCGCGGCCGGATTCCGCGGTCTTGAACACGCGGATGGCCCCTTCCAGGACGAAGGGCACGCTACCGCAGACCTGGCCTTCGCGAAGGATCGTCGTCCCTTCGCCCAGTTCGCGGTACTGGAGAGAGGCGAGTATGCTATCGAGCTTTACGGGCGGCCACTCTCGGGTCGGGAAGAGAGCGCCGAAGACGGAGAGGAATCTCTCCTTGGGAATACGGCCATCAGTCGAGCGCATTCCCGTCCATCCGGCTCGAAGTCGGGGGTCCCATCTCGATCCTCCTCTTTTACAAGAACCAAGGTAATGATCGGATCGGCAGGATGTCTACCGATAAACGGCCGCAGGCAATTCAATGCAGGACGATGGAGACCGCCGAGTAGATTAAAAGCAGGGCCATGACGATGTTGAAGGCGAGGCGGAAGGAAGGCCTGGCGAACAAGCGCGAGAGGACACTTCCGGCGAGGCACCACATCGTTATCGACGAGAAGCCGATGACCGTCAAGATTGCCGCCGATCCCAGGGTCCTGCCGAGGCTCCCGGTCAGGATCGAGGCGAAGGACGTGTAGATCGTGATCCCGTATAGGATTCCCTTGGGGTTCACGAATTGCAGGAGGAAGCCGGCCGCATAACCGTCGCGGAGCGTGGCCGACTCGCCCTTCTCCCTTGGATGGGAGAGGAAGAGGGATACAGCGAGCCAAGCCATGTAGAGAACGCCGATCCATTTCAGCCAGGGCGAAATCGCGGCATAATTCCTCGTTAGGAATTCGGTGAGGAGGCCACCGCAGAGCATGAGGACCAGGAAGCCGGTCGCGATTCCCGAGAGGTAGGGCAGGCTCTTCCGATAGCCGACCCTGAGGCCGAGGGCGGAGGAGGACACGTTGTTGGGTCCGGGCGTGAAGGTCATGAGGATCACGTAGCTCAGGCAGGGCAGGACGAGTCGATTCATGTCTTCGTCCTAGCTTCGCTTTTGCTCGAAATGGCTGAACTCCATGCTGAAGGACGCCCGGCCCTGGGACACCGACCGCAAGCTCGTCGTAAAGCCGAACATCGCGACCAAGGGCGCCTCTGCGTGGATCATCTCGGTTGCCGCCCTCGACTCGGTACCGTGGATGAGGCCCCCGCGCTGGGAGACGAGGCTCATCGCCTCGCCGAGGAAGTCCTTGGGGCAGGTGATGTCCACCTTCATCACGGGCTCGAGCATTACCGGACCGGCGGCGCGGCAGGCCGAGTCGAAGGCCATGTTGGCGCAGGCCTCGAAGGCGAAGGCGGAAGCGGTCAGCTCGTCGTACTCGATGCCGACCAGTACCACTCCCACGTCGACGGCCGGGTAGCCGAACTGTATGCCCGAGCCGAAGGCCGAGCTGAAGCCGCGCTCGACGGCGTCGAATATCTCCTCGGGTACCTGGGGCGCCCGAAGCTGCTTCGAGTAGCTGTTGCCCCTTCCCCGCTCGAGAGGCGTGACGTCGATCGTGAGTCCGGCGGCGACGTCCTTCCCGCCCACCGCCTTGTGGAATCGCTCGGTATGCGAGACGGACCTGGTGATCGACTCGCGGTAGGTGACCTGCGGATTGCCCTGCTTGGCCGCGATCTTGAAGTCGCGGACTATGCGCGTGACGAGGACGTCGAGGTGGAGCTCTCCCATGCCCGAGATGACGATCTGGCCGGTCTCCTCGTTCTCGCGTGTAGTGAAGGTCGGGTCCTCCTTCGAGAGTATCTCGAGGGCCTCCTTGAGCTTCTCGCGGTCGGAGAGGGTCCTGGGCTCGATGGCGACCATGATGACGGGTTCGGGGAAGTGCATCTTCTCCAGCGCGATCGGCCAGCCCTCTGTGCCGATCGTGTCGCCGGTCCGAGCGAGCTTCATCCCCACGATGACGGCGATGTCTCCGGCCCGCACTTCGTCCATGGGCTCGGACTTGTTGGCGTGCATGCGCAATACCCGCGTTATGCGCTCGCGCTTCTTCCTGTTCTGGTTGTAGACGGTGCTCGCGTTCTTAAGCACCCCCGAGTACATGCGCACGAAGCAAAGGGGACCGGCCTCGCGGTCGTACTGCACCTTGAACACGAGGCCCAACGGGTTGCCCGAGTCCTCGCAGGGGACGTCGACCTCCTCCTCCTTCTTGAGGTGGAAGGCCCTCGCGGGCGGCACTTCGTCGGGAGCGGGCAGGTAGTCGACGACCGCGTCGAGGAGGGGCTGGACGCCCAGGTTGCGCCTCGAGGCGCCGCAGAGGGCGGGCACGAGCCTTTGGGCGATGCAGGCCGCGCGGAGCTCCCTGCGGATCAGGTCGGCCGGCACGTCCTTGCCCTCGAGGAAGAGGTTCGTTATCTCGTCCGAGCTCGAGGAAAGACTGTCGATGAGCCGCTCGCGCGCGGCCCTTGTTTCAGCCAGGCGTTCGGCCGACGCGGGAACGCGGCTCATCTCGAGACCGTCCCCGCTCCAACGGACCTCCTCCATCGCGATGAGGTCGACGATGCCCTCGAAGGAAGCCTCGCGGCCGATGGGAAGCGTTATCGCGACGGGCGACGCGCCGAGCTTCTTGCGCATATCCTCGAGCACGGCCTCGAAGTCTGCGCCCATTCTGTCCATCTTGTTCACGTAGGCGAGGCGAGGCACGCGATAGCGGTCGGCCTGGTGCCAAACGGTCTCGGACTGGGGCTCTACGCCGTCGACCGCCGAGAAGATGGCGACGGCGCCGTCGAGGACGCGAAGGGACCGCTCCACCTCGGCGGTGAAATCGACGTGGCCGGGAGTGTCGATTATATTGATCTGATGCCGTCGCCAGAAAGTAGTAGTCGCGGCGCTGGTTATCGTTATGCCGCGCTCCTGCTCCTGCTCCATCCAATCCATGGTGGCTTCGCCGTCGTCGACCTCGCCGATTTTATAGGTCTTCCCCGAATAGAAGAGCATGCGCTCGGTAGTCGTAGTCTTGCCGGCGTCTATATGAGCCATGATGCCGATGTTGCGGATGGCGCGGATATCCATACGGAATCGGATGATATACGGAAAGGATCGGAATACGCAAGGACGATGGCCCGTCGCGCCTACGGATCGCGCCGCCCGTTCGCTTCCGGCGCCGGCTTTGCAAAATATTAAAATTCTGATATCTTCAATTACATGCCGACAGTAGAACTCCTAGCCCCCGCGGGCAACCCCGAGGCTCTCGATGCGGCTCTCGGCGAGGGCGCGGATGCCGTATACCTCGGCGCGCGAAACTTCAACGCGCGCCTTCGCTCGCCGAATTTCGCCTTCAACCAGCTCGAGGCTGCTGTCGATATCTGCCACAAGCAATCCCGGAAAGTCTACGTCGCCGTCAACACCGTCTTCGAGCAGCGCGAGGCCGATCGGATGTGGCAGTACCTGCAATACCTCGAGCGCGTCGGACCCGACGGCATCATCGTACAGGATCTCGGCGTAGCGAAGATGGCGCGCGAGCATTTCCCCGGGCTTGAGCTCCACGCGAGCACGCAGATGAACGTCGCCTCCGCGAAGGGCGTCAACCTCCTGTCCCGCCGCGGCTTCAAGCGCGCTGTGCTCGCGCGCGAGCTCTCCCTCGACGAGATTCGGGCCGTGCGATCCTCGACCAACCTGGAGCTCGAGGTCTTCGTTCATGGCGCACTCTGCGTCAGCGCGTCAGGGCTCTGCCTATTCTCGAGCTACCTGGGCGGCAAGAGCGCCAACCGCGGCGCCTGCGCCCAGGCCTGCCGACGCCTCTACGCCAACGATACGGAGTCGGGCTACTGGTTCTCGCCGGACGACCTTCAGCTCATCCAGTACGTTCCCGACCTGATGGAGGCCGGGATCGAGTCCTTTAAGATCGAGGGGCGCATGAAGAGCGCCGAGTACGTCGGCTCCGTCGTTGCCGCCTATCGGTACATGATCGACAACTGGAAACTCGGCCGCGAGCGCGCCCTCGCGAAGGCCCAGAGCCTCCTCCAATCCGATTTCGCCCGCCGCAAGACTACCTATTTCTTCACCGGGAAGCTCGACCCGGAGTTCATCAAGCCTCATCAGTCGGGGGGGACCGGGATATCGATCGGCAAGGTGCGCGACATCCGCGTCGTCGACGAGGCCCGCTTCGCCCTCCTCGACTCCTTCGACGGCCTCGCCGAGGGCGATTCGCTCCGCTTCCACCGGCCGGACGACTCCGAGCGCTTCACCGCCAAGGTTCGCGAGATACGTCAAGCCACGAACGGCATCCTCGTTCGGGCCGACGCCGACTTCCGCCAGAGCGACATGGTCTATCTCGTGCAGACCCGCTCGACTGCCAGGCGATACAAGCCGGCCCTTCCGCGCGACCTCGCGCGCTACCGCAAGTTCCCCAGCCGCGAGACGGCTCCCGAACCCGAGCGTCCGACGCTGTCCAAGGCGGAGCAGAGGCATGCCGCCGCCGAGCTGCCCGAAGGGATCTACGCCCTCGTCGGCCGGACCGGAGACCTTCATATCCTCAACGCGGCCAGGCCCAGGAAGGCCATGCTCCTCTTCAACCGCCACAATGCCGAGATCATGCGAAAGGAGGAGAAGGAGCTGCCCTTCAAGCGCGAAAGCCTGATCCTCTGGCTTGACCCATGGTTCCCTGAATCCGATACCGAATGGCTGTCCTCGGAGCTCGAGTACTGGATCGGAAGGGACCAGAGACTCTTCGTCGCCAACAACCTGGGCCAGCTCGGGCTGCTCAGGGGCAAGGGTCTCACCGTCCTCGCCGGACCCTACCTCTACGCCTTCAATCGATGGGCCGCCTCCTTCCTCCTCGAGGAGGGGGCGCGCTTCCTCGTGCCACCCCTCGAGATATCCAAACAGGACTTTCAGAAAGTATCCGAGGCGGTCTCCCCGGGTTCGTGGATGCCTGTCGTCTTCTCCTATCCTGCCCTCTTCCGCATCCGCGCCGACCTCGCGGCCGCCTACGGCTTCGCGACCTTTACGGACCGCGACGGCTCGGCCTACGAGCTCAGCTCCTCGGGCGAGGGTTCCATCGTAACGCCGATGAAGCCCTTCTCCATCGTCGACCGCATCCCCTATCTCCAGAAGGAGGGAGTGGCCAGATTCGTCCTCGACTTCTCGGGCATCAAGCTCATGAAGCCCCTGTACAAACAGGTAATGCGGGCCGCGGAAGAAGGGAAGGTCCTCCCCGAAACGAGCCGCTTCAATTGGAAGGAGGGCTTCTGGCAGGCCGAGGAGACGAATGGGCCGGCCTTTCGCGGTCCCGCGCGCGGAACCGTCCGCGATGGCGAACGCATCCGCGATCGCGGACGCGAAGGCTAGGAGCGCGGCCATGAAGCCCATCCGTTGCCTGATGCTCGATTTGGGCGGAGTCCTCACGCAGCCTCAGCGCCTCGACAAGGTGGACGAGCTCGTTCGCATACTGGCGCCGGGCTGCCCTCGCGACGTCTTCCTGAGCGCCTATTTCGCCGAGCGCGTCGATTACGACCGGGGCATCATCGACGGGGCCGAATACTGGCGTCGCATTGCCCGGGCGCTCGGGACGGCCTTTCGCGAAGGGGACTTGCCCCTCCTCGTCTCGACCGACATCGCGAGCTGGTTCAACATGCGCCGGGGCATGATGGACTTCCTCGGAGGGGCGCGCGGCCGCGTCGGGCGCCTCGTCCTCCTCTCCAACATCAACGTCGACTGCGCCCGCTACGTCCGGTCCGAGGCCGGCCGGAGCTGGGCCTCGAACTTCGACGAGCTCGTCCTGTCCTGCGAGCATAGCCTCCTCAAGCCCGAAATCGAGATCTACGAACTGGCCCTGGACGCGGCCGGGGTCCTTCCCGGCGAGACGCTCTTCGTGGACGATAGCCCGGACAACGTGGACGGCGCTCGCCGCGCGGGCCTCTCCAGCTTCCGCTTCTCGCGCGAGGAGGACTTCGCCGCCGCGCTCGTGCGGGACTACGAGTTGAGGCCGTAGAAGGGCGCGCGGCCTTCGTCCGCCTTGACGGCCCTCTCGGGGGGTGCTTAAATCCCATATGGTCGCGGACCCCGGTCCCGTCAATCGAGACCTCGGCCGATCGGAGAAAAATGAGCGAGTCGGCGGGCAAGGCCCTGGATCTGCTGTTCTATCTGGCGCGAAAAGCCGGATCGATCAGCCTCGCGCGCCTGTCCCGCGAGACCGGAATGAACAAGGCGACGGCCCTCCGCTATCTGACCGTGCTGGAGTCCAGGGGCGTTACGGAGCGCTCGGGCTCGGGCTGGTCGCTCGGCCTTGCCCTCTTCGAGCTCGGATCACGCGTGCCCGTCCGCTCTATCGTCGTAGAGCGCGTGCGTCCCTTCCTGGAGAGACTGGCGCGAGAGACGGGCGAGAGCGCCAACCTCGCCTGCCTGGCAGGGGCGAGCGCCATTTACCTCGACCGCGCCGAAGCCGACAGGAGCCTTCGCATGCGCTCGATGCCCGGCGATCGCCTTCCGCTGTATTGCACGGGCGTCGGCAAGGCCATCCTTTCCCTCCTCCCCGAGGAGCGCATCAGGGCCATCCTCGGCCCGGGGCCCCTCCCCAAGATCAACGAGCGGACTATCACCGACCCCGAGGCGGTACTGTCGGAAGCGGTCAAGACGCGCGAGTCCGGCTACGGTCTCGACCGCGAGGAATACGAGGTAGGCCTATCCTGCATGGCCAAGCCCCTGCGCCTGCCGGGCTCGGATTTCGCCGGCGCGATAAGCGTATCGGGTCCTACCGCGCGCATGCGCGATCCCGAAATCCGGGAGCGCTTCCTGGAATTCCTCTCCCGCGCCGCAGCCGAGGCCCAGACCGCCCTCGAGGCGGCGGCGAGCGTGGACGCGGTCCTCGCGGCGCCGTCCCTGCCTAGCCCTACCTGATTTTTCCGCGTATAATGCGGCCCGAATGACTCACGAGGCGAAGATAGAACGAATAGTCGCGTCCATGAAGGCTCGCCCCCCTGCCGCCGTCCTGGGCTTCAAGAAAAAAACCGTTTCTCATAAAGTCCCCCGGCACGGCTATCATCCTTCGAACGCGCATACCCTCGATATCTCCGACCTCGATCGCATTTTGGAGATAGACGCTCGGGGCATGACCTGCACGGCCGAGCCCGGCGTCGCATTCGCCGACCTCGTCAAGGAGACGCTCGCCCGCGGCCTGGTTCCGGCGACGGTGCCGGAGCTCAAGACCATCACCGTGGGCGGCGCCGTCGCCGGCTGCTCGGTGGAGTCCATGTCGTATAAGTATGGCGGCTTCCATGACAGCTGCCTCGAATACGAGGTGATAACCTCCAGGGGCGAGGTCCTCAATTGCGCGCGGGACGGAGAGAACCGCCTGGTCTTCGAGATGGCGCACGGAACCTTCGGCACCCTGGGCCTCATCACGAAGCTCAAGTTCAGGCTCCTTTCCGCCAAGCCCTATGTCAGGCTCGCCTACGAGAAGTACCGCGACTACCCGGAATTCATGCGGGCTATGCAGGCGAGGATGCGCCAGGGCGAGATAGACTTCATCGACGGCCTCGCGCTCTCCCCGCGGGAGTTCGTGCTCTGCCTCGGCAGCTTCGTGGATCGGGCTCCCTACACTCATTCCTACGACTGGATGAACGTCTACCACCGGACGGCCGCGACCAGGGACGAGGACTATTTGCGCAGCTACGACTATTTCTTCCGCTACGACGCGGACTGCCATTGGATCGCGAGGAACTACGGCCTGGAGAATCCCGTCGCCCGCCTCCTCTTCGGCAAGCTCTTCCTCTCCTCCGCGAAGATGCTTTCCCTCGCCAACGCGATTACTCGCCTCGTGGACGCCAAGCGCCCGGACGTCATCGTCGACCTCTTCGTGCCCATCTCGAAGGTCGAGCCCTTCTTCGACTTCTACGTCGAGGAGTTCGACTATTACCCGCTCTGGATCGTCCCTTACAGGATCGCGAAGGTCTATCCCTGGATATCCCCGCGCCACGTGCCGGGGGACGGCGAGAAGCTATTCGTCGATTTCGCCATCTACGGCTACAGGCAGAGGGATTCTCGCAACCGCTACCGCCTGCTCGAGGAGAAGCTCGCGGAGCTGGGCGGCATCAAGACCTTGATATCGCACAACTTCCACGAGAGGGACGAATTCTGGAGGATCTGGAACGAGGAAAGGTACGACGAGGTCAAAAGGATAGTCGACCCCGACAACCTGTTCCGGAACCTCTACGACAAGACCCACGGTCGCTAGCTCACGTCGATGAACGCCTTCATCGACCTATCCCCGCTCTTCTCGATGAACCGATAGGCGTCCTATCCTGCGCCTTTTCGGATCGACAAGAGCGAAGCTCGCAAGCTCCTCAATCGTAGGAGGCTCGGCTCCGGCTCTTGTGCAGTTGAACGCGGCGACGCGGTTCGAGAACGTGAGGAGAGACTCCAGATCCGCCGTGGCCAGCGAACCGAGCGAGCCACGGTCGGCTATGCCGCGTCCGTCCAAGAGGTGAAGCAGAGCCGCGTGAAAGGCATCGCCAGCGCCGATCGTGTCGATGACTTTGACCTTAGGCCCCGCGGCCTGGCCGCGAGCTCCTCGGGTCTGCGCGATGGATCCCGCGGCTCCCGTGGTCACGACAACGAGTTCCGGTCCGAGAGCCAGGAGTCGATCGACGCACTCATCGATGGCCACGCCAGGAAATAGCCAAGCGAGATCCTCGCTACTGGTCTTAACTATCGCGGACATTCCTGCTATGCGGCCGAAACGCTCCATGTAGCCCGCCCGATCGATAATGAGCCTCTCCCTGATATTCGGATCGAAGGAAATCAGCCTTTTCGATGCTTCGCGGGCCGCAAGCGATTCGATGGTAGTCCCCGATGGCTCCTGAGCCAGGGATATCGAGCCGAGCATGAGAAATCGGGTCTCGGTATCGAAGCTCGGCGGAAGGTCGTCGATCGCGAGATTTCGATCGGCGGCTGCGCTCGAATAGAAAGCATAGCGCGCTCCTCCGTCGGGATTCCCGCTCACGAAAGCCAAGGTCGCCGGCTCATCGGTCCGCTTCACGAAACGAGTATCGACTCCGTTCTCTCTCAGTCTCGCGAGCAATCGATCCCCGAAGAAATCGTTTCCTACCCTGCCCAGGAAACCAACGCTGGACCCGAGCCGAGCCGCCGCCACGGCGGTATTGCAAGGGCATCCGCCGGCTTTAGGCTCGAAGAGCTCAAGCCCTTCGGCGCTCTCGGAGGGAACCATGTCGATCAGGGCCTCTCCGCAACAGACGATCATCGGCAACCTCCTGGATGTCCGTCATCGAACATAAACTCGATTCAACCGTTTGTCCGGAAGCGGTTGACCTCGGCATCGAGCCGGTCGCCTTCCGCGCCGACGAGATCGGACAAATCGGCGACGGTACGGATGGAGAGCCCGATTCCCGCGATCCCTTCGGAGATTCCGCCGATGTCGTTCGTCACTTCGCCCGAAATCCGGTTAAGCTCCTCCATCATCGAGGAAATCTCCGATGAATCCGCCTCCATCGACACTGAACCGTCGCGAATGCGCTCCGAGAGTTCGCGAAGCTCCGTCATCGCCCGGAGTATTTGCGTTCCACCGGTCTCGATCTCGCTGATACTCGAATACAGCTCGACCACCGAATGGGACACTTCCTTGATCCTCCCCTCGATCGCCGAAAAGACCTCCGTCGTACCCTCGTTCGCGTTCATGGCCTCGTTGATATTCCCGAAGATAGTCTCGATCGACTTCGCGATCTCGCTCGAGCTCTCCTTCGAGGCCTCCGACAGCTTTCGAATCTCGTCGGAAACGACCGAGAAGCCCTTGCCGTAGTCCCCGGCGTGCGCCGCCTCTATAGCGGCGTTCATCGCGAGAAGGTCCGTCTGCGAAGCGATGCTCCTAATGATCTCCGCCATCTCGCGTATCGCGCCGATGCTCTTGGGAATCTCGCCTATCCTTTCGAAGGCCTCCTGGAATATCCTTCGGCCGCCTTCCGATTCCTCGACGAGTTTCTCGACCGCCTCCTTGTCGCGCTCGGTTATCCTGGACATGTTGACGAGAGATCCTAGGATCTGCGTGACGGAAGCCGTCGACTCCTCCACCCTCCGGGCTTGGTCCTCGATCTGCGCGTTCAGGTCGGCGATGGACCGCGATATCGTGCCTACCGAGACCGTGGATCTCTCGACGCTCCTGTCCAGCGTCCCGACCTGGGACCGGATGGAAAGGGCACGCTCTTCAATCCTTGACGCGGAGGCCGACCCCTCGCCGACGGCCGTCGCGAGCCTGCCTTTCACGGCGATACTGGCCTTGGAAGATTCTTTCACGCCGCGGATCGAGGCGACCAGATAGTCGAGGAAGAGATCGAAATCGCTCGAGAGAGCGCCGATCTCGTCTTTCCTTACGATCCTCGATCGCGCGGTGAGGTCGCCCTCCTTGACGTGCGCGATATTGCGGCTGATCGCGATTATGGCGGAGGCAATTCCGCTCGCCAGGAGGATTGCCGCGGTGAGCGTACCGAGCGCGACCGCCAGGATAATGAGGATCGACGCGATGATGGCCTTGTCCCTCTCCTTCGCGATTACATCGTTGACCCTGACGTACTGCTTGGCTATCGCCTTGATCGAGGAATCCAGGTCGGAATCCAGGGCGTCGACCTTCGAGTTCACGACGGAGGCGTCCGCGCCCTCGGCCGCGATGAGTTCGGATTCATGGCGCTTCTCCAATGCTTGCAGCATCCTGATGATCGTGACCATGCTCTTCAGTTCCAGGCTGAGACGCGGGATATAGACCAGACTGCCGAGACCATCGTAGGCGACCCAGAGTCGTTCGGATGATTCAAGGAAGGCAGCCTTCCGCTCGGCGATAGGTCCTCTAGGAAGACGGTTGAGCTGGATCCTCTCGTCCTTCATCGCGTCCGCGAGAACCGCGAACGAGGTCTTCTCGCGATCGAGGCGGTCGACGCGCCCCAGCATGAAGAAATAAAATCCGCAGGCAAGGCCGATCAGGATCACGGTGCCCAGGACCAGCAATATCAGTTTCGCGCGAATATTCATGTCCAACCGTTCCTGGCATCCGTTCCTCAGCTCAGGTCTATGAACACCTTCATCGACTTGTCCTTACTTTCCTCGATGAAACGATAGGCATCGAGGTAGCGGTCGAAGGGGAAATGCGCGGACATGAGGGGCTCGAGAGCGATGACCTTGGACAGGGCAAGCTCGATCGCCAGGCGATAATCGGCCTCGCGGTACATGAGCGTGCCGACGAGGCTGAGCTCGCGGTCCTGCACGAGGCCCAAATCGACTCGCGGCTTCTCTCCGAATACTCCGACGACGACGATGAGGCTGCCCTTCCGGGCCAATGCGACGGCCTGGCTCATAGTGGCCTCGATGCCTACGCACTCGAAGGCCATGTCGGCTCCGTCGGCGCCGAAGACTTCCGAAAGGCGCTTCCCGAGATCCTCCCTGGCGGGATTGACGCGATGCGCGATCCCGGAAACCGACGCGACGCCCAGCCGGTGGTCGCTCGTATCGGTGACCAGCACCCGAGCGGCCCCTAGGCCGCGGGCCGCCTGGGCGACCAGATTGCCGATCGGGCCGGCGCCGTAGACGACTATCGATTTTCCCGCGACGTTCCCGGCGCGGGAAACGGCGTGGACCGCCACGGAAAGCGGCTCGATCATCGCAGCCTCGTCGGGGCCGACTCCCGCGGGCAGCTTGAGGCATTTGTCCGCGTCGACGGCAAAATACTCGGAGGCCGCCCCCGTAGTCTGGAAGCCCATGACCTTGAGGCTCTCGCAGATATTGTACTGACCGGTCCTGCACGGGTAGCACGTGCCGCAGACGACCTGCGGCATGATGGTGACCAGGTCGCCGGGAGCGAACCCGACTACGCCTTCGCCCGCCTGTTCCACGTACCCGGAGACTTCGTGGCCTTGGACGACCGGATATTTCGTGTAGGGATGCTTGCCGTGGTATACGTGGATATCCGAGCCGCAGACTCCTATGCGGGAGATCCGCAGGAGCAGCATGCCTTTCCCCGCCGCCGGCTTGGGCAGCTCGCGGAATTCGATCTGCCTCGGAGCCGTCATCACTGCCTGTTTCATTGGACACCACCCGGCGCCATGAGGATTTTTAGCACTCCCTCGGCCCCTCGCTCTATCATCTGAACGCCTTCGGCGAAGCGCTCGAGCGGCAGTTCGTGCGAGACGAGGGCGGATACGTCTATCCTGCCGCTCCTCAGCATCCGCACGGCCTGGATGGAGTTCCTCACCGACGTGTAGGAGGCCGTGAAGGCGAGGCCCTTTCGGAAGACCGCGAAGGCGTCCATCGAGAGCCGCGCTCCCGAAGGCGGAACCCCGAACAGCAGTATCCGGCCGCCCGGCCTTGCCCATTCCGTCGTCCGGCCCATGATGGCGGGGACTCCCGTCGCGTCGATGACGAGGTCGAAGCGATCCTTCGGGATGTCGTCGATCGAGGCCAGCGTAGTCGTTACGCGACCCCCCTCGGCCGCAGCGAGGGCGAGGCGCGCGGGAGCGCGGTCGGCCACGACCAGACCCGAGGCGCCCATGGCCAGGGCCGTCTTGAGCAGGAGGATGCCGATGGGGCCCGCGCCGACGATGAGGATCTCGTCGGCCAGCTCGGGCTTGGCCTTCTGCATGCCGTGGAGGACGCAGGACAGCGGCTCCACGAAGGCGCCGGCCGCGTAGGCGAGGTCGCCGATGCCGAAGACCGCCTTGGCGGGGGCCAGGACGAACTCGGCCATACCGCCCGGAAGCGTCACTCCCACCGCCTGCCAATGTTCGCAGAAGTTCTGCCGGTTCGAGAGACAGGCCGGGCAGGCGTCGCAGGAGATGTTGGGCTCGACGGCGACGCGGTCGCCGAGAACGAAGGAGGCGA
Organism: uncultured Treponemataceae bacterium; assembly: GCA_964396415.1. Taxonomy (GTDB): domain Bacteria; phylum Spirochaetota; class Spirochaetia; order Treponematales; family Rectinemataceae; genus UBA1306. Next base: position 50,887 of record CAYNFM010000009.1, read on the forward strand.
CGCCCGGGCCGAGAGCGACGACCTCGCCCGCGAACTCGTGCCCCGGCGTCACGGGGTAGGAGCCGAGATACTCGCCCCGGAAGATATGGACGTCGGTCCCGCAGATGCCGCAGCGATCCACCTTGATGAGCACCTCTCCGGGGCCGGGCACGGGCCGAGGCACCTCCGCCACTCGGGCTTTGCCCGGCTCGTCTATGATCAAAGCCTTCATGGAATCCTCTCCTATACGCAGGTGAATGCGCCGTCTATGACGATATCCGCGCCAGTCGTGAAGGACGAGCCGTCTCCCGCGAGGTAGACGAGCGCCGCCATCAGCTCCTCGGGCTGCCCCATCCGCTTGACCGGCGTATCGGCCTCCCACAGCGGTATCCACTGCGTCGCCTTGAGCGTCATGGCGGTTCCGACGTAGCCGGGGCTGATGGAGTTGACGCGCACTTTGTGCGGAGCCCATTCGACCGCGAGGGATTTGGTGAGCATGATGACGCCCGCCTTCGAGGCGTTGTAGGCGCTCTGCGGCTGGGGCCGGTTGACGATATGCCCCGACATGGAGGCGGTGTTGACGATCGACCCGCCGCCCTTGGCTATCATGACGCGGCCGGCTGCCCTCGCGGTCAGGAAGACGCCGGTGAGGTTGACGTCGATCACCTTCTTCCACGAGTCGAAGGACATGTCCTCAGCCCTCTCGTTGACGCAGATGCCGGCGTTGTTGAAGGCGATATCGACGGTCCCGAGCTCTTCGACGACGCGTCGGATCATGGCGTCCACGCTCGCCGGGTCGGTGACGTCGCACTTGACCGCGATGGAGCGGACGCCGAGGCGCTCGACCTCGGCCGCCGTCTTCTCCGCGAGGGCCTCGTCGACGTCGACGACCGCTACGTCGGCCCCGGCCTCGCCGAGGGCCAGCGCCGCGCTCCGGCCGATGCCCTGGGCCCCGCCGGTCACGAAAGCCTTCTTGCCGACAAGCGAGAACATCTCTAGCGATTTCATGCGTTCAACCTTTCACCGCGCCCATCATGAGGCCGCGGACGAGCGCCTTGTGCGAGACCCAGCCGAGCACGAGCGGCGGCAGGACGGTCAGGGTGGAGATGGCGCTGAGCTTTGCCCAGAAGAGGCCCTCCTGCGTCATGTAGGAGGCCATGTAGACCGCTATCGGCGAGGCGTTGATACTGGTGAGGTTCACCGCGAAGAAGAACTCGTTCCACACGAAGATGAAGACGAGGAGGGCCGTGGAGATTATTCCGGTACGGGCGAGCGGCAAGACGATCTTGAAGAAGGACCTCTGCCTCGTCGCCCCGTCGATGTCGGCGGCCTCCAGGAGCTCCCGCGGTATGTCCTTGAGGAAGGAGCGCACCATCCATACCGCGATCGGGATGTTGGCCCCCGTGTAGACGATTATCATGCCCCATTGCGTATCGAGAAGGTGCAGGAACCTGAAGACGAGGAAGACGGGGATTATGACGCTCACGGGCGGCAGCAGAGTCGTGGACAGGAACCAGAAGAACGCCGAGTCGGGCTTCTTGAGTTTCCCGAACACGATCGAGTAGGCCGCGGGCACGCCGAGCAGGATGCAGAAGAACATCGTGGAGATGGTGATGATGGCGGAATTCAATATATGAGGCAGTATGCCCGAGCCGAGGACGGTTCGGTAGTTTTCCAAGGTCGGCGTAAAGAAGAGCCTCGGCGGAATCGCGTCCGTCTCGTGCTTGAAGCTCGTCAGCACCATGTAGAGGATCGGGAAGAAGAACGCGATGCACAATGCCCAGATGGCCGCTATGCCCAGTATCCTCAGCGCCCGCCTCGAGGCTTTCGTCTTGATCATGCTTCCACCTCCCTGGTCTTGCGCCTCACGAAACCGAACAGGGCCGTGATCGCGACCAAGGTCAGGATCACCGTGACTATCGCCATCGCGGTCGCGCGTCCCACGTCCCATCGGTAGAAGCTGGTGCGATAGACGATATATGGAAGATTCGTGGACGAGATCCCCGGTCCGCCGGCCGTCGTGACGTAGATCAGGCCGAAAGTCTTCAGGATGAAGATCAACCCGAGCATGACCGCGACCTCGATGTGCGTCGCGATGGCCGGAATCTTGATCTGGAAGAGGGTACGGAACGCGCTGGCGCCGTCCACCTTGGCGCTGTCGATGAGCTCCTCGGATATGCTCTCGAAGCCCGCGAGGAGGATGAGGACGAAGAACGGCGTCCATTGCCAGACCACCAATAGCACGACGGTAAGTAGGGAGTAGTGGCCCAGGAAGTCCGTGGGCGGGACATGGAGCCAAGAGGCGACGAGGCCGTTGATGCCGAAGGAGGGGTGCAGGAGAAGGGTCTTCCACACGATGCCCGCGGTCGCGTCCATGACGAAGAAAGGCGCGATCAAAATCGTCCGCGCGAGGTTGACCCCGGGGAAGCGCCGGTTGAGCAGGTGCGCGAACGCGATGCCCATGACGGTGCAGCAGAGGATCGAGAAAAAGGTGAGCGCGATGGTGTTGAGCACGATCGAGTAAAAATCAACGCTCGTGAAGATTTGGATATAGTTGTTCAGCCCCACGAAATTGATCCCGAGATCGGGCCGCACCACGATCCATTTCACCACCGAAAGCACGAGGGTGACGAGGAGGGGAACCTGCGTAACCAGCGCTACGATGATCGCGGCCGGCAGGATAATCGCGTTGGCCTTCGGGATTGCCGCTACCCTCTGGAATACGTTCATGTGTGTGCACCCTTTCGCCAAGCCGCGGAGGCTCGATGAAGTCCGTCATTTGACCTCATTCCGGCCCCCGCGGCGAAAGTCGGGAGATCGCTCTATTTCAGGTACCCGCCCTCTTTGGCCACCCGGAGAGCCGCGGCCTGGCTGGCGGCGAGCGCGTCGTCCAGGCTCTTGTTCCCCGAGAGGTAGGCCGCGAGCTCCTGCGCCACTTCCTCGCCGAGCCCCTGGAACTCGGGTATCGACACGTACTGGACGCCCTTGTAGGGGACCGGGTCGACGGTGGGCTTATCGTAGTTGGCGTTCTTGATCGCGTTGAGCGTCATCGTGGCGAAGTCCGCGGCGGCTTTATACTTGGGATTGTTGTAGGTGGAGACGCGGGTTCCGGGGGGTACCTGCGCCCATCCCACGTTGTCGCCGATCAGCTGGATGTAGTCCTTGCTGGTGGCCCAGGTGAGGAACTTGAAGGCCGCGTCCTTGTTCTTGGACGACGCCTCGATGGCGAGGGACCAAGCCCATAGCCAGCCGGCGTTGCTCTTCTTGACCGTCGGCGCGAGGGCGTAGCCTATCTTGCCCTTGACCTTGGAGTCGGCCCCCTGGAGAGTGCCGGCGGAGACCGTGGCGTCGTACCACATGGCTGCCTTGCCGGAAGACATGAGGGCGAGGCACTCGGTGTAGCCGGCAGTGGTGGCGCCGGGCTCGCCCGCGTCGGTGATGATCTTCTTGTAGAATTCCCAGGCCTTCTTCATCTCCGGCGTGTCGAACTGGGGGTTCCACTTCATGTCGAACCAGCGGGCCCCGAAGGTGTTGATCAGCGTGTCGAAGACGGCCATGTTCTGGCCCCATCCGGGCAGGCCGCGGAGGGCGATGCCGTACTGTCCGGCGGAAGGTTTGTTGAGCTTCTTCGCCATGTCGTAGACTTGGTCCCAGGTCGGCGCCTCGGGCATCTTGATGCCGGCCGCGGCGAGAAGGTCCTTGCGATAGAAGAGCATCGAGCTCTCGCCGTAGAAGGGGATCGCGTATTGCTGCCCGTCCTTGGACAGGGCGCTGCGGATCGGCGGCAGGATGTCGTCGCGATCGTAGGCCTTGGCCTTGTCGGCCGCCATGCCCTGGAACAGGGGCTCGAGCGAGACGATCCAATTATTGGTCGCCCAGAAGGGAGTGTCGTAGGTGCCGATCGTGACGATGTCGTAATTGCCGGCGCCCAAGCCGACGTCCTCGGTCACCTTGGCCCTGAGGTCGTTCTCGGGAAGGACGACGAACTTGAGGGCGATGCCCGTCTGCTCGGTGAACTTCGCCGAGTACTTCTGCATGATGACCATGTCCGGATTGTTGACCGTCGCGATGGTGAGGGTCGTCCCGGACTGCGCGAGCGCGGACCCGCCCAGGATCGCCAGGGCCAACGCGATAAGGATGAGCGTCTTCTTCATCTTCGCCTCCTGTGGATTTTCGGGCCGGGCGAGGGAGCTGGCCCCCTGCCCGACTCGATGCGGTCAGTATCCGACTAGTCTTTGAGGTTGTTTATAGTACCGCGGTACTATTTTCGGTACTATCTTGGCTAATCTCCCTCTCGGCGGCGAGGGCTCTGGAGCCATCTCCTGGCTATCTCCGCCACCTCGACCCGGTTGTGCTCGCCGAGCTTGGAATAGATGCCGTAGACGTAGTTCTTGACCGTCTGCTCGCTGATGAACAGCTCCTGGGCGATGCGCGCGTTGTCCAGGCCGCGGCCGAGGAGGACGAGGATCTCCCGCTCGCGCTTGCCCAGCTCCTCGAGCCTCGCGGGCGCGGCCCGCGGGGGGCTCGGGCGGATCGGGTCGCGCCTGACCAGCTTCTTCGCCACGGCCGGCGAGACGAGGAAGGCCCCGTCGATGACCGCGCGGAGCGAGGAAAGCAGTTCGCTCACGGGTATATCCTTCAGTATGTAGCCGACCGCCCCGCTCTCGAGCGCGTCGTGGATGTACTCGTCGTCGTCGAAGGAGGTCAGGACGATGATCTTGACCTCGGGGAATTCCGCGTGGATGGCCTTGGTCGCCTGGACCCCGTCGAGACCGGGCATCCTGATGTCCATGAGGATGGCGTCTGGGACCTCTCGGCGGGCCAGCTCTATCGCCGCCGCCCCGTCCTGGGCCACTCCGACCACCTCGAAATCGCCCGTCCTGTATCCGATGACCGCCTTGAGGCTGTCGGCGAACAGGGCTTGATCGTCTACGATGAGGATCCGTACTTTGCGCTCCGACCCGTTCATGACTCGCCTCCCCGCAGGAGCTCTTCGGGGAGGGGCATCTCCGCGATGAGCGAGAATCCGTATTCCGAGCTTTGCGCGACGAGCTCGCCGCCTATCGGCTCCAGGCGCTCGCGCATCCCGATCAGGCCGATCCCCGGCTTGACCTCGGCCGCCCCTATGCCGTTGTCGGCGATCTTCATGTGAAGCCTGTCCCGGACTATCCAGAAGCCGATCTGGATGCGGGTCGCCCCGCCGTGCCGTATCGCGTTGGTCATTCCCTCCTGCACGATATGCGAAATCACCGAATCGAGCGCCCCGAGAGTCCTGGGTATGTTCCCGTAGCTCACCTCGACGTCGATCCCGGTGGCCCTCGAGAAGGACGCGACGATCTTATGGATGCTCGCGACCCCCTCCGGCTTGGCGTTCTCCATGTCGCGCAGCGTCCTGAGCACCCGCCTCGTCTCGGAAAGGCCTCCCTGGGCCTGGTCGATCGCCGATGCGAGGAGCTCGGTCAGGGACTTGTTGACCTCTCCCGCGCGATCGATCGCGGCCTCGAGCATCATCTTGAGGTTGATGAGAGTGTAGCCCACGATGTCGTGGATGTCCCTGGAGAGGCGCTTACGCTCGGCTATCGTCGACCGCTCGCCGGCCTCGAGGGCGTAATTCTGGAAATCGAGGTTGGCCTGGAGGAGGCTCGAGACGGACAGGTTCAGGCTCGCGACCTTTTCCCGCTGCCGCCGCGCCTCGGCCTCCAGGCGCTTCGCCGCCAGGCACAGGCAGGCGAACACGACGGCGACCGCGCCGGCGAGGACGGAAGCCGCCACGGAGGGCACGGAGGGCGCCGTGGCCCAGGCGCGGATCGGCCGGAAGCGGAAGACGGCGACGGCCACGGCGCCCATGAGCGGCACGAGGGGGGCGGAGAATCGGTAACAGCCGATCGCGGAGAGCAACAGGGCGCAGGAGAAGATGCCCGCCAGAACCGCTCCCGAGCCCTCGGGGTAGTCCGCGACCGCGAGGAGGAAGACCTGGAAGCCGAGCAGGATGGCGACGACGGCCCGTTTCTTGACTGCCGGCGCGGCGAGGCCGCACGAGAGCGACGCGCCGAGGAGGAAGAGGAACTGCCCCGCCCAGCCTTCGGAAGCGTCGATCGCCGGCGGGTCGCCGAGGAAGGCCCCGGCGGCGAGCGCGTGCAGGGCGACAGACAGCAGCGCCGCGCCGTCCCGGAAGCTCAGCCGCGGCGCGTCCAGGCGCGGGCGGTTCTCTTGAGCCTGCGCGTAGCGCGAGGCGCGGGAAGCCTTGATAATGGGGAAATCCTCCACGGGAGCGCCTTGCCCTCCGATAGCCCTCCCGCGTTCCTATGATCGGGAGGCTGCGTTATTGTACACTATCGGTCGAGGATGGTGGCCTTTTTTTCAGGGCTGCCCGGCGGCCGCGGCCAGCGCCAAGGCCGCGGTCCGTCCGCGGAGGAAGCGCCTCGTGATAATGAAGAAGTGCCTCCCCTGCACGGCGAAGGTCATGAAGGTCTCGACGAGGCCGGGGCTGATCCTGGCGGCTTTCACGACGAATCGGAGATACTCGGCCCCATAGCGCGAGAAGCCTTGCACGAATAGCGAGCGGACGAGGTACAGCAGATTGCGCGGCGTCACCGCCCCGGTCTCGCCGGGCCTCCTTTTCCGCCTCCAGTCCGGGAAGCGCCCGAGGAGATCGAGGCAGCGGTCGAAATAGGCGCGCGGGCGATAGATCTCGGCGAGGACCCGGAAGTAGCCCTCGAGGAGCCGAGTCTCCGGCAGGACCGTCCTGAAATTGAACGAAGCCGAGTGCGTGTTGTCCCCGCTCGATTGCTCGAGGAGCCGTCCCTCCCGCTGGAGGCGGTCTCTGAGGGCCGTCCGAGGCAGGGCCGTCAGGAGACCGACCATGGCCATCGGGACGGCGAGCCTCTTCACGAAGCGAATCTGCTCGTCGCAGATCCCGGGCGGGTCGGCGTCGAAGCCGATGATGAAGCCTCCCGACACCTCGATGCCCTTCTTCTGGATGGCCTCGACCGCCGCTACGGCATCGATCGACAGGTTCTGGCGCTTGCCCGCGCATTCGAGCGAGCTCTCGACGGGGGTTTCGAGTCCGAGGAATACCATGGTGAAATTGGACTCTACCATGAGGTCGAGGAGCTCCTCGTCCCGCGCGAGGTCGACGCTGGCCTCGGTCGAGAGCTTGAAGGGGTAGCCTTTGGCGGCTTGCCAGGGCGCGAGCTCGCGGAGGAGCTCCTTGACGCGCGCCTTGTTGCCTATGAAATTGTCATCCACGATGAATACCGTACCCTTATATCCGATCCGGAGGAGCCCCTCGAGCTCGGAGATGAATCGGGCCGGGCTCTTCGTCCTGGGTACGCGCCCGAAAAGGCTCACTATGTCGCAGAATTCGCAATTGAAGGGACAACCGCGGGAAAACTGCAGGGGCATGTTGGCGTAATCGGAGGCCTCGATGAGGTCGAAGCGCGGCATGGGGGCGGCATCGAGCGGGGGCTTGGCCTCGTCGGCATAGACGCGCGACGCGCGCCCCTCGCGCCAATCCGCGATGAAGCGCGGCAGCGTGACTTCGCCCTCGTCGAGGATCAGGTAGTCGATGCCCCTCATATCCTCCGGGCAGGCGCTCGGGTAGGGCCCCCCCGCCGCGACGGGGATTCCCATCCGGCCGCATCGCGCGACCACCTCTGAGAACGAGGCTTTCTGCACGAGCATCGCGGAGAGCATGACGAGGTCGGCCTTTGCCAGGTCCCGATCGCGCAAGCGATGGACGTTCATATCGACCAGCGACAGCTCGAATTCGTCCTCGGGGAAATATCCGGCTATGCTGAGGAGCCCGAGAGGCGGCATGAGCCCTTTCTTCCCTATGAGCCTGATCGCGTGCCTCATGCTCCAGTACGTCGCGGGAATCTCCGGATAGACGAGCAGGATGCGTTTCTTGATCATGCGCCTCGATCCTTATGGAGTCGTTTTTCTCCCCCATATCGACACCGGAAATGGCGGATGGTTTCAATTAATCATCTTGGCGTGAAGACGGAAATAACGCCTTTCTCACGTCCGATTCACGTCATCCTTACCCATCGGCCTTAACCTTTAATCGGGAGGAGAATCATGGCTGAGTGGTACCATCGCGCGAGCTGGAAACTGCTGAAGGGACTGTACTCCAACTCCCTCCTCGAACGGAACTCGGTAGAGGCGAGCGGCGTCGGAGGCCTGCCCGATCCGCCCTTCGTCCTCATGTCCGACCACGCCAACGCCCTCGATCCCTACGTGCTCGGCTCGTTCTCGAGAAGTCCCATCAGGTTCATGGCCAACGTCGAAGGCGTCCATCCCCTCAAGGCGGCATTCGCGGAGCTCGTCGGCGCCTACGGGCGGCGCAAGGGCGCGGGGGATATCGCCGCCCTGCGCGAGACTTTCGAGCTGTCGCTCTCGGGCGACGCGATCGGCATCTTCCCCGAAGGCGACAGGAGCTGGGACGGGAGCTCCGCCCCGATCAAGCCCGGCGTCGGGAAGCTCCTAAAGCGCCTCGGCGTGCCCCTCATCCTCGCAAGACAGAAGGGCAACTACCTTTCGCGGCCTCGCTGGGCCTCGCATGCCAGACGGGGAGCCTGGAGCGTCGAGTTCCTGGTCTACGACGCCGACGAGCTCGGCCGGATGCCCGGCGCCCTGGTCGAAGCGATCGTATCGGCCTCCGTCTCCAAGAACGAAATCAAGGATGCCGCAAGCGAGGGGAGGCGCTTCGAGTGCGACAGGAGCGCCGAGGGGATCGGCCTTCTCCTTTGGCGCTGCCCGGTGTGCGGCAAAGCCGATTCCATCGGAGGCCGCGGGAACGTGGTCGCTTGCCTACGATGCCAAACGCGCTGGTCCCTCGACGGCAATTGCCGGGTCAAGCCGCTCAACGCGCCGCCCTCGCTGCACGCAGCCGAGATCGCCGACCTCAAGGACTGGCACGATTGGCAGGTGAGCAGCCTTCCGGAGCTCGCCGGCGCGGTCGATCGCGGCATTCCCCGGCTGCGCTCGGAAGGCGTAGTCCTTTCGCGGCGGGACGGCCCGGCGCTCCGCCGCCTGGGCCGAGGGCTGCTTTACCTCAGGGGAAAAGGCTCCGAGGCCGAGCTCGTGTTCGAGGGCGAGTCTTCCAGAGCCGTCTTCGAAGCCTCGGCAGTACGCGGCTTCGTCGACAACTTCAACGCCTTTTCCGAGTTCGACCACCGCGGCCAAAGGTGGCGCCTCGAGTTCGGCGGCGGCAACGCGGC
>CAYNFM010000010.1:0-59429 GCA_964396415.1 uncultured Treponemataceae bacterium
TGAGCTCCCTTTCCTCGAAGGGCTTGATGATGTAGCCGAAGGGTTGGGTGATCTTCGCGCGCGCGATGGTTTCGTCGTCGGCGAAGGCCGTGAGGAGGACCACGGGCGTCCTGTAGCGCTCGTGGACGAGTCTAGCGGTCTCCACCCCGTCCAGCTCGCCCCTGAGCTTGATATCCATGAGGACGAGATCCGGCCTCTCCAGGGGAAAGCTCTCGAGCAGGCCCTCCCCGGACGAATACATGCCGGAGACGGCGTAGCCCGACCGCACGAGGAATTTCTTGATATCCAGCGCGACGATGTACTCATCCTCGACGATGGCGATACCAGGCACTGTCCCTCCCCCGAAAACGCTTCGATAGACCTTTATTAAGCCTTCGGGCGAGCCCCCAGGCGCTCGAGTTCGTCCTCGAGCTTCTCGCGGTCTATGGGCTTGATGAGATAGCTGGTCGCCGACCCGCCATAATAGGCCTCGATCACGTTCTTCGGATCCTCGAGGACCGAGGTCATGATCACTTTCGCCTCGTTCGCCGATTTTACTCCCATATCGCGCTCCAGCTCCCGCAGGCGCTTGAGGGCCTCGTGCCCATCCATTTTCGGCATCATTATGTCCATGAAAATGATGTCGTAAGGCCGAGATTCGTCCCAAGCCAGCTTGAAGGCATCGACAGCCTCCTCGCCGTCCACGACGACATCGACGTCCCCGTAAGGCTCGAGAAGCTTCTGCATCACGCGGCGGCTGCCGAAATCGTCCTCGACCACGAGCATCTTCATCCTTCCACCCCTTTCCCGCTTATGGCGGCGCGCATCCTCGCTGCCGCATCCCTAAGTCCCGGCGCGTCTCCTTTCCTCGCGAGCAGCAGGGCCGAGAAGGCGAGCTTGAACCCGGCGTCGTCCCCGACCAGGGACAGGGCGCCCTGCGCGTCCTTGGCGGCCTTCTCGGCTTCCGTAAAAGCTCCGATCGCGACCGCCCCATCCACGATTTTCGCCAATTTCCTCAAGATCGACTGCGGGGAGCCCTCCGCGGATGCGGCATCTCGCGGCTTGCCCGAGTCGCCTTGCCCTCTTCGCCGAAGGTCTTCCTTGCGTGCCGAGGCCGTTTCGCCCGCCGAAGCGAGCCGGGTCGTCGTCGACGGCAGCGATTCGATCGCGCTTCGGAGACCGTCGGCGCGCAGGGGCAAGGCGGTAAAGGCGATCCCATGATGATCGCCTAGGCTCGCTCTAAGCTTGGATCCGAAGCGAGTGCCTATCACGACCCGAGATTCGGAGGGCTCGAGGAGCTTTCTGTCGATCGCCGTCGTCGCTCGCTCGTCCGCGATGACGAGGGCGCCTACTTGAGCGAGCGCTTCGTCGAGACGCTCCATTCGCCTCGCCGCGAGGCCAAGGCGCTCCAGGACGAGCGATGCGTCGTCGAAGCCGTCGGCGTCGAAGCCCGCGACGATCGCTTCGACCCTGCTTCCCCCGGCAATGGGACGGGGCATCGGGGATCCCTCGGCTCCCGAATCGAAGCCCAAGCGCAGGGAGAATCGAGTCCCGCGTCCCGCGTCGCTCTCCACGGAGAGGTGGCCATCCATGAGCTCGACGGCTTTGGCGACGATAGCCAGGCCCAGCCCGGTACCGCCGGCCTTCCTGGTCCGCGAGGAGTCGAGCTGGGTGAAGCGATCGAAGGCGAAGCTTATCTTATCCGGAGGCATGCCGATTCCGGTATCCGCGACCTCGAACTCGATCGTAGGCCCGCAACCCGCGCATGCGGCTTTTTCGAACAAGGTCGCTCCCAGGCGTATTCGGCCGCGCTCGGTGAATTTGACCGCGTTGTCGAGGAGGTTGAGCAGGATATGCCTCAGCAGGGATTCGTCGCCGACGAGGGAGTCGGGAATGGCGGGATCGCGACGCAGGTTCACTTCGAGCCCCTTCGCGAAGGCCCTTATCGCCAGCGAGTCGGCGCACTCGCCGAGCACGGCGTCCAGCGAGAACGGAGCCGAGACCGTAGACAATTTGCCGGCTTCCATGCGCGCGAAATCGAGGATCGACTCGATCAGCGTGAGCAGGGACTTGGCGGAAGAGAGCGCCATCGCCAGATACTCGCCCTGCTCCGGCTCCTTCGCGATCGACATGGCGAGCTCGGTGAAGCCGATGACGCTATTGAGCGGCGTCTTGAGCTCGTGACTCATGTTGGCGAGGAACTCGCCCTTGATGCGGTTGGCTTCCTCGGCGATGTCCCTCGCCCTGCGAATCGACAGCTCGTACTGGTGCTTATAGAGGGCGAGCTCGATGGCTATCCGAAGCTCGCGCTCGTGGAAGGGCTTGACGATGTAGCCGTAAGGACTCGCCTGCTTGGCCCGCTCCAGCGTGCGCTCGTCCGTGAAGGCGGTCACGAATATGACGGGCACCTCGGCGCGCTCGCGCAAGTGCCCCGCCGCCTCTATCCCGTCCTGCTCGCCCTTGAGCTTGATATCCATCAGCACGAGGTCGGGTACCAGGCTCGCGGCGCGCTCGATGGCGAGGCTCGCCGTCTCCACCACGTCGACTACGCGATATCCCATGGCCTCGAGGCGCATGCGCATGTCGAGGGCGACGATGTTCTCGTCCTCGACTATCAGGATATCGCGGCCGCTTTTCATGGGGCCTCCGGGCCCCGCTCCGACGCGGACTCCGGGAAGAAGGCGAGATCGATGTCGAGTATGACGATGAAATCGCCGCCCTTCTCCCCGATGCCTTTGACGAAGGCGTCCTCGATGCGCGCCCCTACGCTCGGCGGGCGCTCGATGCGCGCGGGGTCGAGATCGACGACTTCGCGAACCGCGTCGGCGAGCACGCCTATAGTCATCTCGGCCTTTCCGAAGCGCGCCTGGAGCACGATGATGCTGGAGCCGGGCCCGGCATAGGTCGGTCCCTCGCCGAAGCGGATCCGGAGGTCGGCGACCGGGATGACCGATCCTCGATAGTTGATCACGCCGCGCAAATGGGAGGGAGCCTTGGGAACGCGGGTGATCGGCACCGACTCGAGCACGACCTCGACCTTCGATACCTCGATGGCGAAGCGCTGGCCGCCGAGATCGAAAGCCAGGTATCTTCCGGCTGACGTACCGTTCATGATATCCGGCTCATCCCGCGACTTTCTTGACGATGCCGAGAAGCTTTTCCGCGTTGAAGGGCTTGACGATCCAGCCGGTCGCGCCGGCCTCCTTGCCCTCGTTCATCTTCGAGCCCTGCGACTCGGTGGTGAGGACGAGTATCGGGATGAATTTGTACTTGGGCAGCTCCCTCGTCCTGCGTATGAGGCCGATGCCGTCCAGGTTCGGCATGTTGACGTCGGTGATCATCAGGTCCAGCTCGCTGCCCGATTCCAGCGCCTTGAGGGCCTCGAGGCCATCGATGGCCTCGATCGTCTCGTAGCCCTCCTGCGAGAGTATGAAAGAGATGCTTTGGCGCACCGCGGCGGAATCGTCGACAATCAGGATCTTCTTGGCCATATTCATTCCTCCTCATCAGAGCCGAACGTCCGCGCCTATCGCGCGCGGCGCTGGACTTCCTGAGCGATGGACCCGAGCCCGAGCACGAGATCGACTCCCCCGAGCTTTACGGCCTCGTTGGGCATCCCGAAGACCACGCACGAGATCTCGTCCTGGGCTATGGTATAGGCGCCGCCGTCGTGCATCTCGCGCATGCCCCGCGCTCCGTCGTCGCCCATGCCGGTCATGATCACGCCGATGGAGTTCTTCCCCGCGTACCTAGCGGCGGAGCGGAAAAGCACGTCGACGCTCGGCCTGTGCCTGCATACCAGGGGACCGTCCTTTACTTCGACATAGTATCGAGCCCCCGAGCGCTTGAGGAGGGTATGCCTGTTGCCCGGCGCTATCAGGGCCCTTCCCCTCAGGACGGTATCGTTATCCTCGGCTTCCTTGACGCTGATCCGGCAGAGGCCGTCCAGCCGCTTGGCGAAGGCCGCCGTGAAGTGCTCCGGCATGTGCTGGACGATGACGATCCCCGGGGCGTCCTCCGGGAAGGCCTCGAGGAATTCCCTGAGCGCCTCGGTGCCGCCCGTGGAAGCGCCGACCACCACGACCTTCTCGGTAGTCTCGACGATGGCCTTATCGGGCTTCGGCAGCATGACGTCGGCGGTGAGCTTGGGCGACGCCTCGGGGAGGGGCGAGCGGGCCTTTATCCTGCCGAGCTTGCCCTTGCTCATATCCGCGGCCCTCACCGCGTCGCAGATCCGCATCTTGGATTCTTCCAGGAATTGCTTGGTCCCGATCTTGGGCTTCTGTATTATCTCGACGGCGCCGAATTCCAGGGCGCGAATGGCGTTGCCGGATCCCTCCTCGGTCTTGCTCGAGCAGACGACCACGGGAATGGGGTCCCTCTCCATCACGGTCTTGAGGAAGGTGATGCCGTCCATCCTCGGCATCTCGACGTCGGTTATGATGACGTCGGGCCTTTCCGCCTCCATGTGCCTGAACGCGAATATCGGATCGGCGGCGACGCCGATGACCGATATGCCCGGGTCGGACTCGAGGATCTCCTTCAACGTCTGCCTGACCACGGCCGAGTCGTCGACGATCAGCACCTTGATCCCACCGGCCATCCCCGCCTCCATTCTCAGGTCCTTTCGTAGATCGTAGGGGCGACTCCCCTGAGGGGCATCTCCATGCCGGTAAGGGTCTCGGAATGACCCAGGATGAGCCATCCCCCGGGCCGGAGCCGCGCGCAGATCTTTCGAAGGATGGACTCCTGCACGCGCCGCTCGAAATAGATGATGACGTTCCTGCAGAACACCACGTCGAATTGCTCCGAGACCGGATAGCGGTCGTCCATGAAGTTGATCCTCGCGAAGCAGACCCGCGCGCGGATCTCGGGCTTCATCCTGACGAGGCCTCTCTCCCTCTCCTTGCTTTTGAGCATGTACTTCTTCTTGAAGCTCAGGGGCACGGCCTCGACCCTGGATTCGTCGTAGACCGCCTCCCTCGCCTTCTCGAGCACCTGCGAGGATAGATCGCTGGCGAAGACGCGGTAGCTGAAAGCGGGATCGGAAAGCCGATTTTCCTCGAGGACCATGGCGATGGTATAGGGTTCCTCCCCGGTGGAGCATCCTGCCGACCATATCGACAGCGGACGGGACAGGCCCGCCCCGCTCCGCGCCGCGGCCTCGGGGACGATCTTGCCGACCAGGTAATCGAAATGCTCGGCCTCGCGAAAGAAATCCGTCTTGTTGGTCGTCACCGCGTCGATCATGTTGATCAATTCCGTCTCGCGTCCGTCGCCCGAGAAGACGAAATCGAGGTACTTGCCGAAGGAGTCGAGGCCGAGGCGCCTCAAGCGCTTCTGAAGCCGCGATTCGAGCATGATCCGCTTGGTATCGGGCATCCTTATTCCGAGCTCGCCCTCGATGAAGCCCGCGAGTCTTTTAAAATCGGTTCCCGACAATGTCACGGGACCCTTAGGATCGCGGGCGGCCTCCGGAGCCGACGGATCGATAGCTGTCATCTGCGCATTCATGGGTCCTCAGGCTCCTCCCGCGACGGCCTTGAGACCGTTTCCCTTCTGCACGACGAAGGAGAGCCGATTGACGTCGAGGATGAGCGCGACGGTGCCGTCTCCCAATATCGTCGCGCCCGATACCCCCTCGGTATCGCGGTAAAGGCGCCCGAGCGGCTTTATGACCGTCTGATAATCCCCGATGACCTGATCGACGACGAGGCCTATCCTGCCTTCCTGAGCCGAGGCGATTACGATCTGCTCGATATCCGGTTCCGTCCCGGCCTTTTCCCCGTCCTCCTCCAGCGAGAAGAATTCCCGGAGCGAGACGAAGGGGACGAGCTCCTCGCGGTAGAGGATGATCCGCCTTTGTCCCATCGAAGAGAGATCCTCGCGGCGTATCTCGATGCAACCGTCGACCGAAGCCAGCGGAATGACGAAGAACTCGCCTCCGATGCGCACGAGAAGGCCCTTTATTATGGCGAGCGTCAAAGGTATCTTGAGCGTGACCGTCATGCCCGCGCCCGGCAGCGTCGAAAGCTGGGCGCTGCCGCCCAGGGACTCGATCTCCCGCTTGACGACGTCCATTCCGACGCCCCGTCCCGACACGGTGGTGACGGCTTTCGCGGTGGAGAAGCCGGGCTCGAAGACCAGTTGATAGAGCTCCTGCTCGCCGATATCCTGCGTCGGCGAGATGAGGCCGCGCTCGATCGCCTTGGATCGGATGGCATCGCGATCGAGCCCCTTGCCGTCGTCGGATACCTGGATCAGGACATAGGCGCCGGAATGACGCGCGCTGAGCTTGATGACGCCGACCGTGGGCTTGCCGGCGCGCGCGCGGAATTCCGGCCTCTCGATGCCATGATCCATCGAATTGCGAATGATATGGACGAGCGGGTCGCTCAGTTTCTCGATGACCGTCTTGTCGAGCTCGGTCTCGGCTCCCTCGGCCACGAGCTCGGCCTCCTTGCCGAGCTCGATGGACAGATCGCGCACGACCCGCCGGAATTTGTTGAAGGTGCTTCCGATCGGAAGCATGCGGATGCTCATGGTATTGTCGCGGAGTTGGGAGATAAGGCGCTCGAATTGCTCGGATACCGAGGATAGTCCTCCGTCGTTGAGGTCAAGCGACGTCCGGGTGAGTCTCGCCTGGAGCGTCACGAGCTCGCCCACGAGATCGACGAGGGCGTCGAGCTTGTCGCTCGCGACGCGGATGGAAGCGGCGGTCTCGCTCCGCTCATGCACCTTCTTCAGGTGCTCCTGCTCTACGAGGGCCGATTCAACCTGGGGTTTCGTGACGGATTGATTTTCGACGAGCACTTCGCCGATCTTCTTCTGAGACCCGAGCGCCGCGCGAAGGGCCCCGGCGGACAGGAGGCCCCGATCCACCAGGATGGCTCCGAGCCGCTTGGTCTCGCCTTCGTCGGGCTCGGGCACGGGAACGATGCCGAGCTCCGACTGATCCTCCACGAATATGAAAATATCCCGTATCGCGTTCTCGTCTACGGTAGTCGTCAACAGCACTTCCCACCAGGCGTAGCAGGCTTCAGGCTCCATCGAGCCGAGGGGCGGAATGTCCTCCACGTGGGGAAAGACGTCGGCCTGGCCGAGTCCGGCGAGTTCCTCGATCAGATTGAGCACCTTCGTGCCGTTCTTGAAGATGTCCCGCGAGGGCCTGAAGCTTATTCGATAGGTCCTGGCCTCGAGGCCCCCGGCCCCGGCGGGCGCCCCGGCTTGCGCCGCGGAGGCATGGCCCTCGCGCGCGGAGTCGGAGGGCGGGGCGCTCTTGGAGAGCTCCCGGAATTTCAGGAGGAGCGACTCGTTCTCCCGCTCCATTTCCGCGGGAACGCCGTCCTCGAACTCCATGAGCTGCCTCAGCTGGTCCCCTCCCTTGAGCGCGAGCCCGATGACGTCCTTCGTTATCGCGAGCGCTCCGGAGCGGCAGAGATCCAAGACCGTCTCCATCTCGTGCGCGAATCCGGAGACCGCGTCGAAGCCGAACATCGCCGCGGATCCCTTGATGGTGTGTATGGCCCTGAAGGCGGCGTTGACGATCTCGCCGTCGAGAGGTTGCGATTCCAGCTCGAGCAGCTTCTCCTCGAGCTGCGTCAGGAGCTCGAAAGCCTCCTCGCGGAAGGTTGCCTTGAATTTGTCGAGCGATTGAGCCATTTCCCCTCCCGCTAGAAGTCGACCAGCGCCGACTCGAATTCCTCGGCATGTTCCGACGGACCTCGCAGGAATCCGCTTGCCGTCAGGCGCTTCGCGACCCTGGAAGGCACCGACCCGAGGAAATGCAGCTCCTTGCCCGCGGCCAGGGCCTCCGCCTTGGCCGCGTAGAAGACCTGAAGGCAGGCCAGGTCGAGTTCCTCGACCAAGGAAATGCTGATGAGGACGTTATCGCAGCCCCCGAGCGCCTCCGCGATTTCCGCCTTCAGCTCGGACGAACGGTCGATATTGAGGGGTCCATGAAGATTGATTATTCTTGGCGATTGGCCGGCTTGCATTTTTCCTATCTCCTGGTTTCTTTACTATAGAGCGCCAGGCTAAAAATGCAAGGCCGAGAGGCGGAGTAGATGGAATTGCCCGGTCGCCGCCTCCGAGGCTCTCCTAGATGAAATCGGGAATATCCAGGCTGGCCGGGATCTGGATTATGCTCTCGAGAAAACCCGCCTTCCGCTTCTTCACGTAGATCTGGGCAAAGGCCACCCGCTGCTCGTGGTCCACGAAGAAACGCTTGAGGGAGATCGGATCGTCCTCCGACAGGCCGGATTCGTCGGCTATGGAGCCCGGCCATACTTTGGCAACCGTAAAATTGGCGGATTCGAAGAGGTTGCCCGGCAAGGGGGTCAGGGACATGCCGAAAAGGGCGGGGAATAGCTTATCCTGCCTATCTATGCGCGACGCGGATTCGAGGGGAGAGAAGGGCCGCTCGGCGAGATACCGCAGTTCGACTTTTTCCGTCCCGCCATCCTCGACCCGCACTCGGATCAGGCTCCCGGCGCTATGCTGGAGCATCATCGCCTGCGCGGCGGCTATATCCTTCGGCTTTTCGCCGTCGATGTCCAAGAGGCGGTCGCCCTCCTCCATCCCCGCCGCGGAAGAAGGATGACGATAGGTTATCTCGATACCGTCGCGGGCCGGGCCGGATTCCTTCTCCGCCAGGGATATTCCCAGCCATGAGCCCTTCAGCTCGCCTCCCCTGAAGAGATCGGGAAGGACCTTGAGAATCCAGAATGAAGGAATGGCGAAATTGAGGTTCTGGAACTGCGGCATGCCGGCGAAGACGACTCCCGTCACGCCTCCCGACTCGTCGATGAGGGGCCCCCCCGAGTTGCCCGGGTTGACCGCGACGTCGATCTGGATAGCGCTTCCTATCTGCATTATCTTTCGCCCGACCGCGCTCACTATACCGGAGCTTACCGTATCCTCGAGGCCCGCCGGCGAGCCTATGGCGAATATCTTTTGGCCGGGGACCATGTCGGCGCCGTCCGAGAAAGAGAATACGTACTCGGGGACGGCATCCACCTTGACTATCGCGAGGTCGAGGACGCGGTCGTAACCGACCACCTTCGCCCCTATCCTATCTTCCGGCGCGTCCGCCGGCCTGACGGACATGTGCGAGTAGCCTTTGTACTTGGGATCGACCTCGCTAGCGATGACATGGTAATTGGTAAGCACGTAGCCGGCAGGGTCTATATAGAAACCCGTACCGAGGACGCGGTCGGGTATGCCGAGCCCCTGCTCGATCCTGATGCCCTTGTCCACCCAGATCGTGACGACGCCGGACCGCATCTTGGTCATCGTATCCCGAGCGGCCAGGAATTCGGCGGCCCCGTCCGGCAATGCGGCGGCCCGCGAGGACAGCTCGTCGCAAAGGAGCCGCAACGTGCGTCTATCGCGGGCCTTGAGCGCCCTTCCCGCCCATAGATCGAGCTCTCCCGCGGAAAACGAGGGCGATTGCGCCCTGCCCGCGTCCAAGGCTGAAAGGTAGACGAGGAAAGCCGGCGTCGTCATGGACTTGGAATAGAAATCCTCGGCTTCGGCGACGAGTATGGAGCTTCGACGGTCGCTCCATGAAGCGGCGATCGCCGCTGCGTCCTTGGATAGGAGCTTGGAGAATCCGTCCTGCAAGCTCAAGGCCTTGAGGGAATCCAGGCGCGCCAGGGCGGTCGGAAAATCCTTGGAGGCGAGGGCCGTCTTATATTCCGTCTCGACCTTGGCCTCCGCGTCTGTGGCGAGCCCGTTCAGCTCGACGTCGGAAGGGCCGTTGGCTGGTCTCGTAGACGGATCCTCGTCGAGGATGGCCCCTATGGCCTCGAGGGCGTGGGATGCGCTGGACTGGAAGAGACTTTTCAGCTCTTCGATTTTCAGCGTCGAATATGAAGGAACCGGCAGATCCGCGGCCGCGCGCGGATTGGAGGAACAGGACAATGCCGCTCCCAGGACGGCGAATAGGCCAAGCCAACGTACTCGTTTCATTATGGAATCAACTCCGCGAAGGCTCGATCGCCTATGCGCGTCAGCCTATATCTCATGCCCATACCGGAAAAAAGGCCCTCCCCGGCCGGAAGGTTACGCCCCAGGTCGAAGCTTTTCCTGCCGATCCAGGTAAGCTGGGGATTGGAATCGGCTACGAGGGCGAGGGAGACTCCGTTCCTGGAGAGAGCGACGATCGTACCGCCCTTTACGACGAGCGATTCGTCGAGTCGGCCGTCGAGGCGAGACGAGAATTGCTGTTCGATCGATCCGTCGCTCAACTGGAACTGCACCGCGTCGACCAGGCCGTCGCGGTCGAAGTCCCATTCCTTGCGGAAAGGGAAGACCGTCTGCTCATAGTAGTCGAATACGCCGTCCCCTGCGGAGTCGATGCGCACCCATGCAATGTCCGAGGAGCCGTCGGGCTTGACGTAAAAACCTCTTTCGGTTTCGAAACGGCCATCCCCGTCGACGTCCGCCTTCTCGAGCACGGGCCGGCCGGCTTGATAGGAAGTCGTCGAATACAGTCTCCCGTCTCGGTAGGTCGTCGAGGAAAGGGGCGTCCCTTTGTCCAAAAGAGTCACTTCGCGGGATGTGCCCGAATCGACGGCGACGCTCAAAGCCCTCGCCGCGCAGGAGGTCTCGGTCGGGTCGTCGACGGGATTAGGGCTCGGGAAGTAGATCGCGGACTTGCCTTCTCCCGCGAAGGGCCGCATCGCGACGGGAGCGAAGGCGAAAGCCTCGGGAGAAAAGGAAAAGCCGCGCTTCACCGTCTTCTCGACGAAGGCGACGGAAGCGACCGCGGGATAGGCCGAATAGGCTACATCGATCTCTACGTCGCCGCGATACAGGGTGATCGATGAAGGAAGGCCCTCGACGAAGGCGCCCCGCTCGTCCTCCATGCCCTCCCGTCTCGAATCGAAGGCCCAGTCGGTCACTAGCCCTTTGTCGACCGAGAAGCTCGCCTCGGCGATTCCGTCGCCATCGGAGTCCGACTCGACCTTTCCCGACCATGCGGCGAGGGCCGAGACTACCTCGTCCCTGCCCGCAGGGCTGCCGGCCAGGGCGAGAAGGGAACCGAGGTCCCGCAATTCGATCGGGCCCGGGCCCGAAAGGAATTCCTTCGCCGCTGCCGCCTCGTCGACGATTCCGTATTCGAGCGCCCGCAAGGTCGCGGCGGGACTCGATCCTCCCGCGGCCCTAAAAGCGAGAACCGCGTCCCTTCTCGCCGATATGTCGGCCATGAGGGGGGCAGCGAGCACGGGAAGCTCGGGATCGACCGTCGAATAACGGCTCAGGCGGCTCAAGATCGTCTTGCCAAGCTCCCTCGAGGCCTCCGAGAAAGGGACCTTTCCGGCTCGAGACAGGAATAGGCGCGGGAAGGAAGGATCGTTGGGGAAACGGGCGAAAGCTTCGCGCAATTCGGCTACGAAGGCGTCGATATTCCCCATTCCGGCATAGGCGCGCGCGCGTATCTGCAGGAACGACGGATCGACTGCCGAGGCCGGGGAAGACGGCCCGAGGGCGTCCAGAGCCTCCTGCCAACGGCCTTCCCTTACGAGGATCTCGGCCTTGAGGTTGGACGCGTCGCGTATCCGATAATAGAGAAAACGGTCGGCCGCGAGCGACGCGTTCAAGTCGCCGAGCGCGTCCGCGAAGGGCAGCCCCTGCTTCACTTTTGCAAGAGCGCCCAGATAGAGCACATCTGAGTCCAGGGGGTCCCTCGACGCAGCCTCGCCGAGGTAGGCCGTCGCGCTCTTCCAATCGCCGACACTCGCCGCCAGCCGGGCCGCATCGAACAAGGCTCGAGCCACGGTATCGACTCCTTCCTCGTCCTTGGCGAAGGCGAAGGAGCCCGACGAAGCGACGATCCCTATGGCCAGGGCGACGATGGCCGTCGAGCGCCCGGCCGTCATGGCTATGCCCTCCCCTCCCGAGGAGCGAAACCGAGGAGTACGCGCACCTCGGCATCCTCGAGAGTCTCCCTCGCCACGAGGGCCTCGGCGAGCTTTTCCAGTTGATCGCGATGCTCGGTCAGTATGGCGGTTACCCGATCCAGGGCGGATTCGAGAATCTTCTTGATGGCTTCGTCGATACGCATCGCGGTGTTCTCGGAATAGTCCTTGTGCTGAGCGATCTCCTTGCCGATGAAGATGGGCTCTTCCTCCTGGCCGTATGCCACGGGACCCATCTGTTCGGCCATCCCCCACTCGCAAACCATCTTGCGCGCGAAATCCGTGGCTTGGCGAATATCCTGGGCGGTGCCGGTGGTAGTCTCCCCGTAGACGATCCGCTCGGCCGAGTAGCCGCCGTACATGATGGCGATCCGGTCCTCCAGCCAGGATTTGGCGCGCGAGTAGACATCCTTCTCGGGAAGCGATATTGACAGGCCGAGGGCCCTGCCCCTGGGCACGACCGTCACTTTATGCAGGGGATCGGAATGGGCGAGGTGGTAATGGAGGAGCGCGTGCCCCGCCTCGTGGACCGCCGTGGCCCGTTTCTCCTCGTCGGTAATGACGAGGCTCTTTCGCGCCACCCCCATTAGCAGCTTGTCGCGGGCGTCCTCGAAATCGTCCATGAAGACCGTGACCTTATCCTTGCGGATCGCGAAAAGCGCCGCCTCGTTGACGAGGTTCGCCAGATCCGCGCCGGAGGTGCCTGGAGTGGCCCGCGCCAATCGCCTGACGTCGACGTCCTGATCGACGGGTATCCTCTTCATATGTATCGCGAGGATGTCTTCACGCTCCTGGACGTCGGGCATCGCGACGACCACCTGGCGATCGAAGCGCCCGGGCCTGAGGAGGGCCGGATCGAGAACGTCGGGCCGATTAGTCGCCGCCAGGATGATGACTCCGTCCTTGGTATCGAAGCCGTCCATCTCCACGAGCATCTGGTTGAGGGTCTGCTCGCGCTCGTCGTGCCCCCCGCCGTAACCGGCGCCGCGGGTGCGGCCGACCGCGTCGAGCTCGTCGATGAAGATGATGCACGGGGCGCTTCGCCTTCCCTGCTCGAAGAGGTCGCGAACGCGACTGGCGCCGACGCCGACGAACATCTCCACGAAGTCCGAGCCCGACATGTGGAAGAAAGGCACGTTGGCCTCGCCAGCCACCGCCTTGGCGAGGAGGGTCTTGCCGGTACCCGGCATGCCCACGAGAAGCGCGCCCTTCGGGATGCGCGCTCCCATCTTTACGAATTTTTGCGGGTTCTTCAGGTAGTCGACGACCTCCAAAAGCTCGTATTTAGCTTCCTTTTGGCCGGCCACGTCGGCGAAGGTCGTTTTCTTCGTAGGCTCGACGTAGCGTTTGGCCCTGCTCTTGCCGAAGCTGAAGGCCTTGTTGTTTCCCTGCACCTGCCTGAGCATCAGCCAGATAATGAAGAAGCCGAAGAGCCATGGAGCGAACTCGATGATGATCTGCCAGGGGCTCGCGCCCTTGATCCCGCCGGAAACCTTTACCTCCTTGTCGCGCAGGCGCGCGAGGAGGTCGGGGTCGGCGTATGGGATCATCGTCTTGAAGACGGCCTGCGCGCCCGTCTTGCCCTTGAGCGTACCCTGGATCTCGGCTTGGTCGAGGATCTTGACCGAATCCACGTCTCCCTGTTCGAGGCTGTTGAGAAAGGAAGAATAGGTGATCTCGTTGGCGGCCCCGTGGTCGTTGAACAGGAACAGGGCGGAAAACAGCACGCCCAAGGACAGGAAGAGGGCAAGGGCCGCCCTGCTGCCGCGGGCCGGCCCTTCGGGTCCCTGTCCGTTCTTGCGGGGGGGGGGCGGATTTTGATCGTCGAAATCCATCGGGACTCAGGCTCCTTTCACAATTACCGAGAGGCGACGCGCGCTGTCTTCGGAACGACCCGTTCTCGATAAGCCCGCGCGAAACCTATCCTGGCCTCCGAACGCCGCGCCGAGCACGGCGAGGATGCCGCGGCAATCCTCGACGACCGGAGTCGCTCGTCGAGCAAGCTCCGGCAAAGCCCACTCGGAGAAGAGGATATCCAGCCTCTTTGTCCCATCCTTAAATACGATAGCGTCGCCAGGCCTTCGCGATCGTATCACGAGAGGGAAGGTGAAGGCATCGGATCGGATTCCGGAGGGACTTCCTCCGTCCCAAGAGGCGCGAACGACGATAGGGCCGACACGTATGCTGCATGGTCGTTCGATAACTACAAAATATCCGCCATGACGCGGAAAATCAAGGCCGCGGCGCATCGAGACGCGGTCGGCGCGCATGCGAATCTCGAGTCCTCCGCCCACGTATCCGGCAGCCCCGCCGCGCCCTAGCGCGTCGAGGGCGGCGGCGGCCATCCGGGATGAGAACCGCGCCTTTCCGAGCAGCTCGCCCGCCGCACGGACGATGGACCTGGACGCGACGGCTCGCGGAGCCGTCAGGAACGGGCCGCTCGGCGCCGAAAAAAGCCCCGGCTCATCCTTCGACGCTACGAAGGCCAGTGCCTCGGCGGCGGCCGACAATGCCTCCTCGTCCATCGCGGCTTTGAAGGAAGCCCTCGCGAGGCCCTTTCTCCATCCGGGGAAGCTCGAGTCCAGGATCGGAAGGAGCCCAAGCCGTATCCTATTCCTGAGATATTCCTCGGACGAGTTGGTGGAATCCCGGGAGAAGGCGATTCCTCGCCCCTCCAGGTATGAAAGCAGATCGGCTTTCCTTATTCCGAGGAAGGGTCTCAGGAAAGGCCCCGATGCCTCGGGTATGCCGATGAGGCCTCCGGCCCCGGACCCGCCGAGGAGACGCATGAGGACAGTTTCGATTTGGTCGTCCATGGTATGAGCCAGGAGAACCGCATGGGCGCCGCTTCGCGTCATCGCCGAGCGGAATGCGGCATAGCGAAAACGCCTGGCCGCGGCTTCGACTCCCTCGTTCTCCGATTTGGCCCTTTCGAGCACGGCTCCCGGGCGCAGGCGCGCGACGAGGAGATCGGCTCCCAACGCGGCGCTGGTCCTTCGGACGAGGGCTAGCTCCTCTTCCAATTCCCTTCTTTCGCGTATGCCGTGATCTACGTACAAGGCTATCGGGCGACAAAAGGAGAGAGCCGACAAGGCGGCGAGCAGGGCGGTGGAATCCGGCCCCCCTGAATAGGCGACGGCTATCCTGAGGCCCTGGCCGATGCCCCGCTTCGAGAGGAAGTCGAGGAGAAGGGATTCTATTCTGCAATGCGCGCGGGCCATGACTAGGGGAAAGAGGGTATACGAGCCCCCCTGACGGACGACCGGGCGGTCGCCCTCGGTCGCGCGCCTCTGCGCCCGACCGAGTCCGCCACCCGGCGGTCCCTCACTTCTTCTCTTCCTTTCTCGAAGGAGCCGTGCCGGGAGCGGGAGCGGCCCCTGTCGCAGGGGCGGCTCCGACGGCGGGAGCGGCGCCGGCAAGGGGGGCAGCGCCCTCGACCGGGGCGGCCGCGGCGACGGGCGCCTCGACCACCTCTTCCTTGGCGAACTTGACGACCGCCACTACGAGCTCCGGGCTGCTGAGGACTTTCACTTTATCCAAGGCCGGGAGCTCCCGAACGTGAATGGAATGGTTGGCGTGAAGCTCGGATACGTCGACATCGATTTTTTCGGGGAGGAAATCCGGATCGCACTGCACCACTATCTCGTGGGCGGGATTCTCGAGGATGCCTCCCTCGCGAACGCCGACGGGGCTGCCGACGAGGTGAAGAGGAACGCGGGCGTGGATCAGGCGGCCTGAGACCACCTCCAGGAAATCGACGTGGATGATCTTGTTGGTCAGGCTGTCCCGCTGCCTCGCCTTTACGAAGGCGCGCTTTCTTTTGCCCGCGACCTCGATCCCGAGAATGGTGCTTTCCGAAATGCCCGAGGCTACCTTGAGGAATTCCTTCTCGTCGAGGAGAACGTGCGTCGCGCTCTCGCCTCCCCCGTAGATGACGGCGGGTATCTGGCCCTTGGCCCGAAGCTGATTAAGCTCGCCCTTGCTTGTCTTCTCTCGAGCGACGGCTTTTAATACGGATTGATCCATGATGAAGTCTCCTTGAAAACGCTCTTATGCGCGAGAATTGGGACGGCAGGATTCGAACCTGCGAATGTCGGAGCCAAAGTCCGATGGCTTACCGCTTGCCGACGTCCCAGTGCGATCGCAGTGTATCGGAAGAACCGATATCAGGGAAGCTCAGTCGAAGTCGGTGGAACTCGGGTCCGCCAGCGGCGCTGCCTCGTAGGCCTCCAATATGCGCTCCTGGAGGCGGCTCCTGAAATCGGGATGGATGGGATGGGCTATATCCTTGTATTCCCCGTTCCTCGTCTTCCGGCTCGGCATGGCGATGAAGACGCCGCTCTTGCCCTCGATGATCTTGACATTGTGCACGACGAAGCAATCGTCGAAAGTCACCGTCACGTACGCCTTGAGCTTGCCTTCGGTCGTGACCCTTCGGATGCGGATATCCGTGATCTCCATGGCTGCGACTCTCCTTGCGGGCGCGCGGAAGATGCTTCCTTCGATTTTAATCGAGGGCCGAGCATCGCGCAAGCGGTGACGAGACACAGGCATCGAAGCCGGCATCCCTCAGCCTGGCGGCGGCGACCATCGCGGCCGGCTCGTCCTCGAACACGCCGAATATCGCATTGCCCGAGCCGCTCATCGCCGCGAAAGACGCTCCCGAACCCGCTAAGAGCTCCTTCACCCTCGGTATCTCGCTCCTTGCACGGCCGATCGGGCCCTCGAAAGAGTTGGCGAAGGGCCATCGGCGGATGTCTCCGCCGTAAGCGGCGGCAAGCTCCTCTCGACCGGGATCGGGTTCCGCCGAATCGTCGGGTCTCTCGCCGTCCAACAGCGAATACGCCCAACCTGTCGGCACGGCCAAGCCCGGGAAGGCCAGTACCAGCAGGTAGTCGACCCGCGCCTCCAGCGGACTGACTTCCTCGCCCCGACCCGAGACGATCGCGGCCCCCCCGGTCAGGAAAAAAGGTACGTCGCTGCCGATCTGAGCGCCGAGGCCCTGAGCCGCCCCAAGCTTCAAGCCGCCGCGCAGGACGGCTTCCAGGCCGACGAGGACGGCAGCCGCATCGCTCGAGCCCCCTCCGAGGCCGGCGCCCGCCGGGATGCGCTTTTCTACCGATATGGATAGCCCGGTCCTTGTGCCCGTGGTCTCGCGATAAGCGAGAACGGCCTTGTAAACCGTGGTTTGCCGCGTCGGACAATCGAAATTGCCGTCGATTTCTATGGTATCGGACTCTTTCAAAGACCTGATGACGATGGAATCCGTGAGGGAAATGGCTTGAAAGATGCTCAGGATGCCGTGATAGCCGTCATTTCGACGACGATAGACCCTGAGATGCAAATTTACCTTAGCCGCTGCCCGTACGCGGACTTTATCCGCCATTTAAGAGACGCATTATACATATAAGGAGGGTCTTGTCAAATCCCCGCTCGAATCGGGCCAAACCCTATCAACGGTGCCAAGATAATTTATGGAATCGTAGTTGACAGACCGGCGGATACTCTTTTAGATTTTCGATTGGCATGAGGCGCGGCGCATCGGGGCCTCGTCCATCCATCGACGGCTTTCTCCTGTCGGAGGAGCCAGCTAATAGCAGGGAGGAATGAGGCATGATCCCCACCAACGGCGAACCCGCGCTGGACGAGGCTCCCGAACTCGCGCTTGCAGCCGTTTCCGATTACCGGTATCGCGACCCGATCCGATCGGGCAGGCTATTCTTCGACGACAGCTACGACGATTACGAAGACGACGATTTCGAGGAAGAAGAGGAATTCGACGACGTCGAGGAAGACGGCTTCGACGATGCCGATGAGGACTTCGACGATGACGATGATTTCGACGATGACGACGACGAAGCCGGCGACGATTTCGACGACGACGAGTCCGAGGAAGAGGAAGACGACTTCAACTATGATGACGACATCGACTACGACGATTTCGACGAATAATCGCCTCCCCCACTAAACGCCGAGGCCGCCTGTCGGCGGCCAAACCTTTACACGCGCAAGCCGTCTCCGGGTCCTGTCCGTAACCGCATGCGAGTCACCGCGAGGCGATCGTCAGGTCGGGGACGGGGGGCTCGGACGGATCGATGCGGAAGGCGGGCGATTGGAACCAAAGCTTCTCAAGCTCGTAAAACGACCTCGCGCCCTCGGTCATCAGGTGCACGATTATCCCGCCGAGGTCGATGAGAAGCCATTCGTCATCGTCGGCCGCGCTTCCCCGGCGGAGCCTCGCGAGGCCCAGGCCGGGCAGCTCCTCGTCGATGAAGCGGGCGAGGCCGCGAAGATGGGCCAGGCTCGTCGCCGTGGCGATTACGAAGCGATCGGTCCAGCCGGCCTGGGCGGATACGTCGAGGACGACCACGTCGACGCCCTTATGGTCGGCGAGCGTCGCCGCCAGCGACAAAGCGGCCTCGCCGCTACTGGGAGCAATAACGGCCATTGAAGTCCTTTCCTAGGATGATCGTAAAATCCGCCACGGCCTCGCCCTGAGCGACGGACTGTTGGCTCGTCGCAGAGCATCGAATGACGTTCGCGATATTCTTCGAAGCGTCGGGGTTGGAGAACCGATCGATGACTTGCGTCTTGTCGTAATCCTCCCTGTCGGCGTTGTCGACGGACACGACATCGTAGCCGAAGCTCTGGAATATCTCGGCCGCCTTCTTGGCGAGCCCTTTTATCGCGGTGCCGTTTTGAATCTCGAGCGTAAAGATCTTGTCCGCGGGGGACGAGGAGCTCGAATTGGCCAGGGCATTGAGAGTCTGCTTGACGATATCGCGCACGAGCTCTCCGTCGTAATGCGGGAAGAGCAGCCTCTTGTTGTCGACGCTGCGATAGACGCCGGTGACTTTTTGCAGGACGAGACGATCGGAGTCGAGTTTGGAAACCTCGGAAATCAGCCGCCGCAGGCTATCCGGGCCGAGGTTCGTCTTTATGTTCTTCCTGAAGGCCGGGAAGACCCCCGATCTCGTGATCCAACCCGACTTTTCGCCTAAACGGCGAACGAGGGACTGGAAGAGGAGCTGCCTTCTCGCGATGACGTCGGAGTCCGTCTCATCGGGATCTTTATAAAAAGCGAATTGAGCGACTTTATCGCCGTCGAGAACGAGGGCTCCCGATGGCAACGAGGCTCGAGGAGGACCGGCCAGGCTGATCTTCGAGGGGATGAATAGCTCCAAACCCTCCAGGAGGTCGACGGTTGCGGTAAGACCATGCTCGTCCAGCACCAGCCAGTAGGGAACGCTCGCGCCGAGCAAGCCCGCGACCTCGTCGACGTAGGCGCGCGGCCTTCGCCTGTCGTAGAGCACGTCTATTCGATCTACTTTGTTGAGCGACTTTATGATGAGGCCCGTTTCGCCGGGCACGTCGAGGAGGGCGCCTCGTCCGTTGGAGGGGTAGAAGAAAAACAGCTGCGTGGAAACGGGCTTCCCCCCATTCTCGATGATGACGGCCAAGTCCAGTATGCGATCGGATTTCATCGCCTGATCCACCGCGTCGGAACGCAGGGCGAGGGACAGGAAGACGAGCGTCAGGGCCAGGATCCCGAGGATGCAATACAGGAGAATGGAGCTCTTGTCGAATGAATAGCGCTTCATAGCTTGTCGGCCTCGCGAACGAGGGTACTGTATAGGATCATGGTCTCGGGCGCAACGGCCTTGCCTTGGCCCCGCATCCAGCCGATCACTCCCGCGACGACGGCGAGGAGCATTTCGTCCAAAGGAAGCTCGAGGCATCGATCGCGGTAGCCGTCGTCGAGCCGCGCGCGGCCGGGCTCGAGCTTGTCGGCGCAATAAATGACCGCGGCAAGGTCGCCCATCCCCGGCTTGCCCAAGGTGTGGAGGGCTACGGCATCGAGGATGCCCCGATCGCTCACGGAAAAATCCCGCGCGAGAAGGGCGGCCGCCGCCGGTCCATGGACGACCTTGTCCGCCATCAGGGCGCCCGACGCGGAATCGAACGGCGCGGTTCCTAAAAAAAACGAGGCGAGCTCTCGTTGGGATTTCCTCGACATCTCCTTGCACATGTCGTGCGCCAACCCGGCCGCCCTCCCGCGCGAGGCGTCGATGCCTTCTCGCGCGCAGAGAGTGGCGGAAAGCTCCGCTACCCTCCGCGAGTGGGCCGCGCGCTCCGGGGAGAGGAACTCGCCCAGGCGCCTATCGAGGACGCGGCACAGCTCAGCGGAGTCCATACAGACCCTTCTCCACGATATATCCGAAGACTTCGGGATGCAGGAGGCGCCTGAAGGGCTTGCCGGCCGCGATGCGATCTCGGACCATGCTGCTCGAGATTCGGACGAGGCTATTGTGGGCGTAGCGATGCCGAAATGGCAAAGGCAGCTCGTCCGCGCTCCACCGGTGCGCGCAGATCAAGTCGGCCGCCGCTTCCAGCTCCTCGGGCTTGCGCCAGGAAGGGAAGCCGGGGACCAGATCGTCGCCGATGAGAAGGCCGAGCTTCCCTTCGATGGGGTAGCGGGAGCGCAGGTCCTCGAGCGTGTCGATCGTGTACGAAGTGCCGCCCCGCTCTATCTCGCAGGGGTCGACGGCCAAGGACGCGTCGTCGCCGACGGCCAGGCGCAGCATTTCGACGCGACGCTCCGCCCCGGGCTCGTCCGAGACGCTCTTGTGCGGGGGGCGCAAGGAAGGCACCAGGAGGGCGAGGTCGTAGCCGAATTCGTCGCGCGCCTCCTCCGCCATTATCAAATGTCCGACATGCACCGGATTGAAGCTTCCGCCGAGGACGAGAATCCTCAATCCGAGACCTCCGGAGCCCCCAGGGCGAAGATATCGTCTGCGCCGGGCGAGGGCGGGCCGGCCGATGCCTCGGCCTCTACGACGAGGGCGAAAAAAGCCTCGCGCAGCTCATCGATTCCCTCGCCCGAGAAGACCGAGATGCCGAAGACGCGCTCTTCGGGATGGGCGGCCTTGAATGCCGCGAAGCGCGCCGCCGATTCCGGCAGGTCGAGCTTGGTCGCGACGAGGACTCGCCGCTTGCCCGCCAGACCGGGCGTGTAGGAGGACAGCTCCTCCAAAAGGATGCCGAAGGACTTTCCCCAAGCCTCTTCGGACAGGTCCACGAGGAAGGCGAGCGCGCTCGATCGCGCTATATGCTTCAGGAAGCGAAGGCCGAGACCGGCGCCGTCGTGCGCGCCCTCGATGATGCCCGGTATATCGGCGAGCACTATGTCCCGATCATGGATGGTGAGCATTCCGAGGTTGGGAATCTTAGTGGTGAAGGGATAGGGCGCGATCTTGGGTCGGGCGTTCGTAAAATGGTCGAGTAGGGAAGACTTGCCCGCATTGGGGAAGCCCACGAAGCCTATGTCCGCGATCAGCTGCATCTCCAGGCGCAGCTTCGCCGCCTTGGCCGGCTGCCCGGGTTGGAAAGTCCTCGGAGCCTGGTTTACGGAGTTCTTGAAATGAGTATTTCCCCAACCGCCCTTCCCGCCCTTGAGGAAAAGCCACCTCTCGCCCGCCTTGACCTGGGGCGAGCTCTTGTCGTTCAGCCCGAAATCCTTGAGCATCTCGCCTGTATCGGCGTCCCAGACCATCGTTCCGGGCGGCACCAAAATGAGGACGTCGGCGCCGTCGCGGCCGTGCATGTTCTTGCCCATCCCCGGTTGGCCGTTCTCGGCCTTGAAGCTCTGCTGATAGCGCAGCTGGGCTAGGGTGCGCAGATTCCGTCGGACTTCGAAGACGACGTCGCCCCCTCGGCCTCCGTCCCCTCCCGCCGGTCCCCCGAAGGGAATGTACTTTTCCCTACGGAAGGCGACGCAGCCGTCCCCTCCCTTGCCCGAGGAAACGGAGATCGTGGCTTCGTCGGCGAATTTGACCACTTTTAACACCCCTGGAAACGAAAGAGCCGCCCCATGGCCCTGGGCCGGGGGCGGCTCTCGACGATGGACCCATCGAGCCGCGGTTAGTGACGTCAACGGTAACGATCGCCGGGATTATTCGGTCGGCTTGCCCTCGACGCCGGCGTATTTACGACCGCGGAATTCCTTGAAGAAGACCTTGCCCGTGACCAGCGCGTAGAGGGTATCGTCCTTGCCGATGCCGACATTGACGCCGGGATGGATCTTGGTACCCCGCTGCCTGACTATTATAGAGCCGGCGTTGATGACTTCGTTGCCGTAGGCTTTGACTCCGAGATGCTGCGGGTTGGAATCGCGGCCGTTTACGCCTTTGTGCGCCATATCTCATTCCCTCCAATTACGTTCTAGCACGAACTCGACGGCTCCCGGAAAATCCCGGGCCAAGTCGCACATTCCCGCGATAAGGAAATCCGCTATGCCGGCCGCCCTTTCGGCGCTGGCCGCGGGACTCGTCACATCGAAGCTCAAGCTGCCGGGCTCGGGCGCCTGACCGCTGATCTCGACGCCCGGCAGAGTCTCGAGGGCCCGAAACGCCGTCCGCGCCAATACGGAAAAGGCGGCGCACACGACATCGTAGCCTCGATCCCCCGCGAGCGCATGCCCCGAAGCCCTGAAACGGCGCAGATTGGAATTTGCGTCCAGGACTACGCTGGCTCGAATCATCCCGGTCCTGCGCCGCGGTCTCCGGCTCCTCGCTTCAACCCTGGATATCCTCCACCTTGAGGAGAGTATAGCGTTGCCTATGGCCTTGGGTGCGCCGGTAGTCTTTCTTCGGCTTGTACTTGAACACGACGACCTTGTCGCCCTTGACCTGGTCCTGGACGGTAGTCTTGACGGCGGCCCCGGCCACGTAGGGGGATCCCACCTTGACGCTATCCCCCGACAGGAGGAGGACCTTGTCCATCGAAACCTCGGCGCCCTTTTCCGCCGCGAAGCTGTCGACCCTAAGAATAGCGCCTACATCGGCGCGGTATTGTTTCCCTTTGAACTCTACGACGGCGTACATCCCGGTTTACCTCAATAATAGCAATAGTTAGGGGTGTTTTATACACCGCGACTCGCGGCGATGTCAATCCATCCGGCGCTACATGGCATCGAGAAAGGGCAGGCAGAGGAGGGTCGCGGTGGTTTCCAGGCTGCGCTTGACCGCCTTGACCAGCTCGAGACGGCTTGCGGCGAGATCGGCGTCGGGGTTCGCGAGGACGGGATTGTCCCGGTACCAGGCCGAAAAGCCGCTGGCCAGCTCATGGAGATATGCGGCCAGTATCGAGGGCTCCATGGCCGAGGCCGCGGCCTCGACCGCCTCGGGCAAGGCGGCGATGCGCTTGACCAAATCCCAGTCGGCGTCCGATACCAGGCGATCGGCCGAGGGGTCGCCCTTCGCCGCGTTTCCTTCTCCCGCCAGGTGCTTGCGGATGATCGAGGAGGCCCTCGCCCCCATGTATTGGATGTAAGGTCCGGTGTCGCCCGAAAAGGAGAGGGATTGCTCGGGGTCGTAGAGCATGTCCTTGAGAGGCCCGGTCTGCAGCAGATAATAGTGCAAAGCCCCGAGGGCTATCTTCTCGGCCACGATGCCCGAGTCGCCTACGGCTTCCTCCCGGCCCTTGGCCTCGATTTCCTTGGCCGCGAGGGCCGCCAGCTCGTCGATGAGATCGTCCGCGTCCACGACCGTTCCCTCGCGGGTCTTCATTCGGCCCGACGGCAGGTTCACCATGCCGTAGGCGAGATGGTGAAGATCGCTCGCCCAGTCGTAGCCCAGTCGCCGGAGTGTCTCGAAGAGGATCCTGAAGTGGTACTGCTGCTCGCTCCCGACTACGTAGATGAGCCGGTCGTAGGGCCATGCCTCGTGGCGGAGGATGGCCGTGCCTATATCCTGCGTGATGTAGAGGCTCGTCCCGTCCTTGCGGAGGAAGACCTTCTTGTCGAGATCGATGTCCTCGAAGTCGGCCCAGACGGAGCCGTCCGCCTCCCGGTAGAATACGCCTTTCTCCAGTCCCGCAAGGACGTTCTCCACGCCTAGGGCGTAGGTATCGCTCTCGAAGTCGTAGAGGTCGAAGCTCACGCCCGTTCGCTCGTAGGTGACCTTTATGCCTTCGACGACCCAGTCTTTCATCTTTTGCCAGAGAGAGCGCACTTCGGGATCCTTGGCTTCCCATTTGACTAGAAGCTCCTGCGCCTTGGCCTCGGCGGCGGGATCCTCCTCCTTCAGCTTATTGAAAAGGACGTAGTACTTGCCCACGAAGTGGTCGCCTTTGAGTCCCTCGTCGGCGGGCGTCCGCCCCTCGCCGTAGGCCTGATAGGCGAGCATCGATTTGCAGATGTGCACGCCGCGATCGTTCGGATGATTGATCTTGCGGACCTCGGCGCCGGCGAAGGCGAGGATGCGCGAGAGCGATTCGCCGAGGACGTCGTTGCGAAGGTGGCCGAGGTGGAGAGGCTTGTTGGTATTAGGGCTCGAGAATTCCACCATGACCTTCCTGCCGGCGAGGAGGGAAAGCCTGCCCCAATCCGGAGCGGCCGCCTTCGCGAGCGTTTCGCCGACCAAGGCCGCGCGACGCAGGCGCACGTTGAGATAGGGCCCCTCGGCGGAGGCGGTGCCGAGATTCGCGGCCTCGGGATCGAGGGCGATGGAGGCCGCGAGGGCCTGCGCCACCTGCGCCGGCGACGCGCGGAAAAGCTTGGCGTAGGGGAACATGGGAAAGCCCAAATCCCCGAGCTCCGGCCTCGGCGGCCGCTCGAGCACGACCGCGTCCGCGTCGGGCAGGCTTAGGTCGACGCCCTGCTCGGCCGCGCGCTCGGCGAGCGCCCTGGCGATGATCCTTTTCCAGGCGGACTTGGTCTCGACCATGCTTCGACTCCTTGGACAGGCTGCGGAGGAGGAGTGTAGCGTCGAGGGAGCGCGACGATCAACGGGCCGGCACGGCCGCCGGCCCGGGATTTTCCCCGCGTCGAGGGACCGTCATTCCTTCGCGAGCCGTCTCAGCTCGCCCTCGGCCGAAAGGGGAAGGGAAAGGGTCTTGCGTCTCGAATTCGCCCCAGAAACGAGGATGATCTCGGATTTCGGGAGCCCGAGAACCCGGGCGAGCAGGGCGCGGAGCTCTTCGTTGGCCTTTCCCTTCTCCGGCGGAGCGGCGACGCGCAGGAGAAGCGCGCCATCGCGGAGACCCGCGAGCCGGGATCGGGACGCTCCCGGCATGACCTTCACCGCGAGAAGCATTCGACCCGACGAGGGCCGCAGCCATTCGGAGACTTCCATCGGCGGGCGATCTCAGAAGGAATCGTCGTCCTTGACGGTGATGCCGCCGGATTGCTCGACCCAGATGGTAAAGGCATCGCCGGTCTTGACGCCGCGATGGACCGCATCGCCGTACAGGCTGCGGACGATCCCGGCCCCGCGCGCCGCCTCGTCGCTCCGCAGCGAGTCCATCAGCTCGACGAGGCGCGCGTCGTAGGCCGCCGGGGATATGCCGTAGAGCTCGTCCGGCGATCGGCGATACATGAAGGGTACGCCCTTGTCGTCCAGGAGAGAGAGGACGACGCCGTCGGACTCGGGGACCTCGTCGCTGAAGGCCTTGAACGGAATCGCGAGATTGACGGTTTTTCCGGCCGATATCTCCGTGTAGTCGAAGTTGCAGACGATCGCGTCTATGAAAAGCTCTTTGCCGGCGATATCGATGGACTGGGTCTTCGATGCCGCGGACGGGTTCCGGTAATCGTAGAAGGAGAGCGTCGCCTTGATGCGCCCCTCCGCCGCGTCGTCTATCCGCACCTCGATCGCCTTGTACCTTCGCTCCAGGTTGAGCACCGTGGCGGTCAGCTCCGCGACCCGCTTGCGACCGGCGACGTAGTCGTCTACGGTCCGCGTCGCCGACGCTATGCCGACGAGGAGGAAGAGCGCCGCGCCTATGCCGGCAAGGGCAGGAAGGGCGCCGGCGGCCTTTACGCCCATGCCGACGAGCTCCCTCAGCGCGGCGCCGGTCGCCTCCGCGATCCCGAAATCCTCGCCCGCCGCCTTCGAGGCCAGGCGGCGATCGGCGAGGACGGACCAAAGCCTCGCTCCGGCCGCGAGCAGGATGACGAAGCCGAGGAGCAGGATGCCCAGGGGTTTGGTGAAAAGAAAGACCGCCGCGTCGGAAAGCGCGAAGAGAATCGACGAGAAAGCGCCCAGCCTTGCGTCCATCCTAGTCCTCCATGATTTCGACTCCGCCCTTCGCGCGGCAGACGACCTTGTAGATTATGCCCGGCCCGAATTTGGACAGCTCCGACACCTCGTGGACGGCCGACCCGAAGGAGCCCTTCGCCGACGTCGTAGCGGGAAGCCCCGCCGCGGCGCTCCTTCGCGCCGCGGCGAAGGCGGAGGCGATGGTCGCTCTTTCCGCGGCGCTCCATTCGAGCCCTTCCAGCACCTCCGGGAAGCCGCCCTCATCGTATGAGTCGAAGAGGATCGTGCCCGAGGCCGCCGCTATTTTATCCGTGAATATCCTATACGGGAAGGCGATCCAGGAATCGGCTTTATCGCCGTCCTTGCCCGATCGTACCGGCACGAGGAGGATATCGACGTAGAGTTCCGAGCCGGCCCAGGATTTCTCCAAGGCGGCGACCTCCCGGCCGGAGAGATCGTACATCTTCACCCTCGCCCGTATCCAGCCGCCGTCGCGGGAAAGCACCAGGAATTTCAGCGGAACCGTCTCGGAGCGCAGCCGGCCCGACAGATTTTCGAGATAGGCGACCCTCTGCTTCTGCGACGCAGCACTATACTGGAACCAGAGATAGCCCGCGGCGGCGAAGCTCGCGAGAATTACGACGAAGCCGATAAGGGGAGAGCCCTTCCTTCCGATCCCGGCGGCTCTCATCTTCCTCCCACCAGGGCGAGGAAGGCGGCTTCGTCCAGTATCTCGACGCCGTAGGCGGCGGCCTTCTTGCTCTTCTCGGAGCCCGAGGAAGGGTCGTTGGTCACGAGGTAGGACAGGCCTTTCGTGACCGAGGCCTTCGCCTGGCCGCCCAGGGAGCGCACCTTGGCCTCGGCCTCGGGCCGCGTCATGGAGTCGAGCTCGCCCGTGAAGCAGAAGCTCTTCCCCGAAAGCGGTCCCGAGGACTCGGGCGGCAGTATCCGTACGGCGCCGGTCGCGAGGAGCTCGTCCATCTCGGCCCCGAGGGCGCGCAGGCCCTCCGTTATCGTCTTCGCAGTAGCCTCCCCGAGCCCGTCCACGACGGCGAGCTCCTCGGTCTTCGCCTCGCGCAGCTTGAGCATGCTGTCGAAGCCCGCGGCTATCGCCTTCTCGGCATTGAGCTCGCCTATTCCCTCGATGTCGAAGCCCGCGACGAATCGGGCGAGGGAGATCTCGCTCCTGGCGGCGAGATTGCGCAGGATCTTTCGGGCGAGGGTCTCTCCCATCCTCTCGTACTCCGCGAGCTCGGGCGGCCTGAGGCCGTATAGGTCGGGGATCGAGCGGACGCGCCCGGCGGCGAGCAGCTTACCGACGATGACGCCGCCGAAGTCCCTGACGCCGAGGACGGAGAGCCATTTCTCGATCCTGTGGCGGATTTTCTTGGGGCAGTCCGGGTTGGGGCAGTACAGGCGGGTACCCTCGTCGACGAGGAGGGTCCCGCAGGAGCAGCTCGAGGGCACCGCGATCTCGAGGGAATCGGGCGGATCCTCGACGAGTCCCTCGATCTTGGGGATGATCTCCCCTCGCTTGGTGACTATCACGCGCGAGCCGAGCTTGAGGCCCATGCCGCGAATGATGTTCGTGTTGACCAGGTTCGCCCGTTGCACCGTCGTGCCCGCGAGGCGCACCGGGTCGATGATCCCTATGGGCGTGTAATTGGCGCCCGACTCGCTCCATTCGACCGCGCGCAGCGTCGAGACTGCTTCCTCCGGGCTGAACTTGAACGCGATCTGCTTCTCCGGGCGTGCGCGCGTCATGTCCTCGACGTCGATGGACTTTCCCTTGACCACGAGGCCGTCGATGTCGTAAGGGAGATCCGACCGCTCGTCCATGACGCGGGCGCGGTAGTCGACCACTTCATCGGGGCTTCGGAGGATGACCTGGGGCGCGGTCTCGAAGCCCATGAGGCCGAGCCAGGCCGTCTTCTGGGCCTCGTCCTCGAAGGGCGTCGACCCGTCGGAGAGGAGGCCGCTCGCGTCGTAGCAGAGGACTCGAAGGTCCTCGCTTCCCGCCCCGTCCTTGCGCTTCATGAGGCCGTTGGCCGCGTTGCGGCAATTTGCTTTATCCGCGTATTTACGAGCGTGAACCTCGTGCGGCATGAGGACTTCCCCGCGCACGCCCCCGGTAAAGGAGGCCGGTAGCCTGGCGATTACGCCCGCCATGCGCGAGGCGTTAGGCGTTATATCGTCGCCCGTCTCGCCGTCGCCCCGGGTCACCGCCCTGACGAGCGCGCCGGCCTCGTATTGAAGCTCCAGGCTGGCTCCGTCAAGCTTATATTGCACCAGGAACTCGGGATGTCCGATCTTCGCGCACCATGCCAGAAAGGCCTCGGGGTCGGAAGCCTTCTCCTGGCTCCCCATCGGGATGAGGTGGCGGGCCTTGGGCCAGCCGTCGGAGGAATCTTCGCCTACCTCGGCGAAGACGGCATTGCCGGGGTCGAGCGCCGCGAGCTCGTCCCAGAGCCCGTCGAAATCGGCGTCGGAAATCTCGGGCTGGCCATTGTAATATAGGTCCTGATGCTTCTTGATCAGTCGCGTGAGCTCGGCTATCCTCGCGGCGGCTTTATTCGGCATAACACGAATATACTAAGCCGAGGCCGACGACGCTGTCAAACCG
The DNA here is from genome assembly GCA_964396415.1 of uncultured Treponemataceae bacterium. GTDB lineage: Bacteria > Spirochaetota > Spirochaetia > Treponematales > Rectinemataceae > UBA1306. The sequence goes on from CAYNFM010000010.1 coordinate 28,566, forward strand.
GCGGGCGCCCATGGATACGCGCGGCGGAATGGGACAAGCGATCCTGAAGTACCGGGGAAGCGTCCCTAACGTCTCCCGATATGGCAGCAGCGAATAATCGCCTTGACGTGCGGTATCGACAATGTAAAATCGGGGTTGCAGATAGCCCGTTCAATGCAAATCGCTCTATTTCATGGCTATCCGGGAAATCTCGATTCAGTTGGGAAATTGATCGAACTCTCAAAGATATTGGAGGACAGATCATGAACAAGGTATCCGCACCCGGTCTGAGCGAGTGTTCGCATCCCACTCCGGTCTCCGAGTCCGCCGCTCGGACCGACGTCGGATTCGGGAAGGCGCCAAGCGCAAAGCTTGAAATCACGTGGCCCCGAAGCAGAGTAGGATTCGCATATGCGCAGATTGGTGACCGATAATCTGCTTTCCCTGGACGGTTACTCCAGCGGCCCGAACGACGAGATCGACTGGTTCGGATTCGATGAGGAGTCGCTCGAGTGGTCTCGGAACCTTCTGCGCGGTGCGGGGTCGATAGTCATGGGCCGCCGCACCTACGAGCTATTTCTGCAATACTGGCCCACGCCTCGAGCCCGGCAGGAGGAACCGACCATCGCCGGGCGCCTCACCGAGTTGCCGAAGCTCGTGTTCTCTCGCACGCTCACCACCTCGAACTGGGGGAATACCCGGTTCGTGCCCCGACCGGTAGCCGAGGTTATCCGGGAGGAGAAGAAAGGTAGCGGGGGCCACATCCTGTTCCTCGGCAGCGCGAGCCTTCTGGCCGCCCTTTGGAAGGAGCATTTGGTGGACGAGCTGTATGTGCGGATCCAGCCGATCGTCCTAGGCAAGGGGAGGCCTTTGTTCCCGGTGGTCGAAAAGCGCCAGAGCTTGGCCCTGAAGGAAAGTCGAATGTTCAAGTCCGGGGTGGCGGCGCTTCGATACGAGGTCCTGCCGGCGTCGGCTCCCGCCTGAGCGAGCGCCAGCGCATCGCGCCATCTGAATCCGCCGGCCCCATTTTTAGGCGAAACTCAGCAATGACGGCCTGTAGTTATTTGCTCATGCGCCAATGGGATGAGCCATCGCTCATGGCATGGCGTTCCGTTTCGGTGAGCTGACCCCTGATAGTACAAGAAAGTCGCCTGATCCTTTCACCTTAAATATGAAGGGAATATCCTTTTGCCTCTTCCCGGTTAAATTCCCTTGATCCCGGACCCGCTTTTATCCCATGTCTCGATCGATTCACGGGAGAAAGTCTCGAGATAGAAATTGGGCTCATTCCCGATGGAAAAGCATTCGAGCGTACCCTTATAATAAGGCGAGATACAGCTGGCCAGTCGGGCCGAATCGGCGGGATATCCATTTTTCAAGCGGAACGAATAAATCACCTTGACCCCCGCGGCACGGACGAATCCGAAAAAGACGTCGGTGTCTCTTTCCTGCGGTATCGGGGCGAGCGGGTCATCGACTGCATTCGCGCCGACGTATAGAGAGATACTCACGCTAGGCGAAAACCAGAGGGCGTTGATCCCGAACTGGCTTGACTCGGGGTCTGGGCCACGTAAAATTGGAGGTGCAGCCGACGCGATTCTAGGGGCCGGCAAGAATCTCCGGCCATCTGGGAAATCCCAGTTCAAGCGAACTTCATGTACCTTCGATTATCTTTCGTATGGAGGCATCCAATGTGTTTTCCATATTCCAGAGCATTCGCATGCCTTACTACGGGACTCTTTTTACTCGTTGGCCTCTCAAGTCCCGTCCTTTGTCAGGAATCGAAGCCACATATCGCGGTTGTGCTGTTCTCGAACCAGACGAATTCCCCCTCCTACGATGCAGCATGCAAAGCAGCGACAGATACTCTTACGTTGACCCTGAACCAGCTTGGGCGCTATCTGGTTCAGCCAGAGGACACTGTAGACGGCAACGAAGATGCGCTGAGAGCAAAGGCAGCGGAACAGAACTTCGACTTCATCATGTATGGAAGGATGTCCAAAGAAAATTCGGGAGGAATTGATTGTAAGCTATCGGTATTCGACCGGGCGAAGGGGAAGACGACGCTATCGCAGACGAGGAAAGCGGTCGGCGTCTTGGACATATTCGACGTAACCGACGATCTGGTTGTTGCGGTACTCGAGTCGATGACTGGATCACATATAGGCTTCGGTTCGTTGACGCTCACGAATACGGGGGAGAAAGGCAACTACATAGTTGTCGTAGACGGTTCATCGGTTGGATCGAACTTGGAAAATATCGATAAAATTCTGAATGGCCAACGCACGGTGTCGATCGTACAAAAGCGCATGCTAGGAGACAGGGAGATCGCGAGATCGAAAGTGGAAGTTAAGGAAGGGGAAACTGTTGAGATCCGATTCGCGGTGCCTTACCTTATGGACGACGAGAAACAGAAGGTAGAGCGCCTAAAGTCCTCTATAGACGCCGGCTGGAATGATTCGACTCATATGGCCGATGTCGACGCAAATATAGCGGAGTATGCCTCGCTCTTCGGGGATATTTCGTATAGTTCTAAATTGTCGACCTATAAAGACGAGGCGAAGCAGCTCACTGGCGAGTGGGAGCTACGCAAGAGCCGACTAGCGATAGAAAACTCGGCATGGGATCCAAAGATTGGACTCCTCGATACGGCTGGATCAGTTTATACAGATGCGAAAGCATATCCCGACCCTGCGAAGATCAAGAAGTCATTCGAGGAGAACGCGCAACTCCTGGAAACCCTCTTGGAGTTGGAGGCCGGAAACGCCTTGGGTGAGGGGAACCTCGACAAAGGTCTTGCGGCCTTTCAGAACGCGCTCATGGTTTCGACGAGGTATCTGGGTGGCACACGGATGATGGAATACGCCTATGCCATGACGATGATTCAGGCAACGCAGTCGGATCCCTCACCTCAAAGGCTGAAATTGGTATTCGGACCGTGGATCGACGCGTCCAAGCGTTTCTATGCAATCGAAGATCAAATGAGCTCGGAAACGTCGATCGCCGTCGTGGCGAGTGATCCGTCTCGGCCGGTGAGCATTGACGGAGCGGACCTCGCCGACACGCCCCTCTCCATCAAATCCAACGAAGGCAAGACCACGCTTTCCGTCTTGCCAAAGGGAGCGGACAAGCCGGTGCTGATCGAGATATCCGTGGGCGCACACCTAGTCTTCGTCCCCGACGGTTCCGCCGGATTCGGCAAGATCGCACTGGGAGTAAGCCCATTGAACGCCGCCCCCGGCGCAATAGCGATATCGGTACAGCCCGAAGGTTCATCCTACGCCGGTTTCTTTACTGCTCAAGCTTCCCTGGATGGAGGTGACCCCGTGGACCTTCCGCACGCTTTCGAGGGCGTTTCGGCTGGAAGCCACGTGATTACAGTGCCAGAAACCCCTTATGAGACGAAGCGTTTTCGGGGCTTCGAAGAGACAGTCACGGTCGAGCCAGGGAAGCGACTCGAAGTATCGCGGACGCTCGCCCTGGGCCGCGCTCACATCCGCGTAGAGAAAATTCCGACTGGGGCCACGCTATTATTCGACGGCGTGGAGCAGTCGCTCACCACTGACCCGTCGGGCGACGCGATCTATGACGGGCCGATCGACGCGGGTGGACCGAAAATTGAATTGGTTCAAGGAAATAAAAATTGGTCCGGCTACAAATACATGAGCATAGACGGCGAGACGGTTGTATCGATAAATGAGCTAAAATTGACTACGGCTCTCCAACGGAAAAGCATCAAAATGAATGGGAAAGAGAGCGAATGGGAGGGTATCGAGCCCATTTTTACAGCGGCTCAACATACCAGTGCTCCGAATATATCTGGCAGCCAGATCGCAGGCGGCAGTGTTTGCAGGGATGACAAGAATCTGTATATTAAGATCAATTTTCTAGATGAAAAGCCTTTGTCCGTTTATGATCCCGATAATTGCAATACAGCCCTGATATTGCGCCAGAACAAAGGCGAATACAAATTGCAGGTAGTGAATGATTTTAAGTATCGGAAAGAATTTTCATCGATATGGGACCGGACTGCAAAAAAGGATTACGTCGTTGCTGGATCATATAAAGAAGGCAAATCCTTGGTAGAGATTGAATTTCCTTTACGATCTTTTTCAGGCATTTTTGATTTTTCCAAGCCAATTACGGCCTATTTGTTTTTTGGGACCAATCGTGGGGCAGGGAATAATCAGACCAATCCAGTCGATATTATTATTGGAAAGTGAAACAAAAGTAATGAACGACCTCGCAGCTGCGGGGTATCGTTCGTACGGTAAGGAATGGATTGTATGAGGGATCGAATACCGGCTCCCGTATTACAGGTGCGCAGCGACCTGCGCTGTATTCGACCCTCCTCCGAATAAGGATTCCCCCAAAATATTGATTCGCAAGTGGGTACATACCGCGAAGATCCGCTTTTTTTCCTGCATACCGAGAAATCTCGGATTACTTCTCGGGAACAGGCAATTCTCTCGCGGTCGCGCGGGACCTCGCGGGCCGCCTCTCCGCCGAGCTCGTCCCCATTTCCTCGGTTGTGGATCGAGGGGGCATAGACATCGACGCGGACGCGGTCGGCATCGTCTTTCCCGAATTTTACGCGACGAATGATAGCGGGATTCCCCTCATAGTGAAGCGCTTCGCCGAAAAGCTCCTTGCTTCGGGAGGCATGTACTTCTTGCGGTCTGCACGAGCGGAAATTTCCCGGGACAGACGCTCAGGAACCTGGACAGGCTCCTGCGAGCCCGGGGCGGGGAGATCGTAGGGTATAACGAAAGGTACCACGATCCGGCGGTGAGACCACCCGACATGCTGGCGGGAGGATCGCGCAGGGAGGGGGCGTGAGCACTCAGGTATACCGCTAGCTTCCCTGTCTGATATATGCGTCCCTGTAGCCGAGATAGCGGATCCCGATCAGCACCACGCCGCTCTCGTCCTTGCCCAGGGGACCGACATAGAGGCGGAACGCAGGGACGCCGGCGCTCGTGGTCAAAGGCTCTACCGCGAGAGGATAGGTCGCCTTAAAACCCGCGATCGCCGAATGCAGGGATTCGTTGGTCGCGAATACGCCGATCTGGACGTAAAAGGAACCTTTCTCGAGCCCATTGATGAGCGGTATCGAAGGAGGGGCCACGGCCGCCCCGGCCGGCGATACCGCGGGATTAGGCGTCGCCTCGGGCGCGACGGCGGGCGCTGCCGACGGCGTCGCCTCGGGCGCTGCTGTCGTCGCCTCGGGCGCTGCAGCTTGCGGCGGCCGCGGCTCGGCCGGTTCCAGGGCTACTATCGCCTCGCCAGGCTTAGCCGTCGTCGCCGGCTTTTCCGCCGTCATGCTTTCCGAGGGAGTCGGGACGACGGGAGCGGCCAGCTCGGGGACCGGCGAGGCCGCGCCCTCGATCGAGGGCGCATAGCTCGGCCGATCGAGAGCTATCGCCTCCGGGCCGGAACTGGCAGCGGAGGCCGAAGGAGGCAGCGCGGGAGGCGCGGCTTCGGCCAGCACGGGCACCGGCTCGACCTTGGTCGGGGCGATGATGCGGCTCAGCACCGCCTCGGGAAGCTGATCGGGGACGATCTCGGGCTCGGCCTGAGCGAGCGGCGGAGAGGCCGCGGGGAGAGCGGGGTCTGCCAAAGCCGGAGCCGGCGATTCGGAGGTTTTTGGGCGAGGGACTGAGCCGCCTATTATCTCGGGCGTTTGGGCGACGTATTCTTCTTTGGCCGTCGAAGTGCCGGAGGGAGGGATCGAAGGCGGATTGGGGGAAGGCAGGCTCAACGCGAGAGCGGCCGCCTTCGGCGGGCCCTGCACGGCCGCGGAAGTTTCCGGAACGGGAAGCGTATTCGCTGCGACGCTTGGACCGGCTTGGGTCGTTGCCTCGGTCGCCGGAGCCACCGCCGCCGGAGCCACCACCGGAGGAGCTACCACTGGCGGAGCCACCACAGGCGGCGCCACTACCGCAGGAACTGCCGCCGCCGAGGGCGCGGCTGCTTCCGCCGCTTTCTCGCGTTCCACGTATACCTTGGGATTGTAATCCGGATCGGTAGATTCTCCGGCCAGCCTGGGCGGCAGATTCACTTCTCCCTGCGATGCGGTCAAGGCCACTGCGCGAATTCTCGTAGCCGAGCCGGACCGCATGCTGAGCGCGTCCGCCGCCTTGGGCGATAGCGCTATGAATACGCTGGGATTATCCACGCCGTCCGTAATGGTCACGGTGACGGTCTTGCCGTTTTCGAGATTGGTCACCGTCACGGAGGTGTCGCGCGGGAAGGAATTGCATGCCCCGTACAGCCCGTCTGCGGGAAAGTCCCCTTCCACGCCCGCGACGGCGCTCCCATCCCATACGGCCGCGGCGAGCGCGGCCGCGACGAGCACGAGCATTCCGACCGAGGCCGCGAATCGTTTCATCATTCCCCTCCCATTGAAAGGGCCGAAAGAGATTTCGCGCAGGCGACGGCGACCGAGGCCCCCGCCAGCGAAGCCGTCCTCGCCTCGTGCGAAGACGCATCCTCCGAATCGGCGGTTCCCGGGACGGAGCCCCTGCCGATCACCTTGCCGTCGGACACCCGCACCAGCCGATAATCCACGGAAGCGGGCAGCATGGAGTTCTTATGGATGACCGACGGCGTCCATTCCACGTAGAGCGCGATCACGAAATCGACCATGCCCTCGCGCGCGGCGGGCAGGTTATCGTCGGATAGGCCCCAATCGGCGCGGGATGTCCTCACCGGGCTCGAATCGGTGGCCACCTGACCTGCATCGAAGAGTCCGGACATGCATCCCGAGACGAGATAGCCCATCGGCGAGCCCGTTCCTTCGGGGGCTGGCGCGAAAGCCTTGCCCTCGGCGGGAACGACGCCGACGGTAAAGGCGTAGGCGCCGGCCGCCAGAGAGGCGTAGACGGCGAGGATCGAGAGTCTCCGTACCATGGTTTCGAATTTCACCTATCGTGCCTTCCTATTCCTCTTGACTATCGGAAGCATCGCGACGCCTCCTTAGCGTCTTCCATTGCGCCGGAATCGCGGCTCGTGCTAGTATGCGCCGATCCGGCCATGCAGTATTACACGATTCATGTACTGACCTCCTCGGAAGACGATTTCACCCGTCGTCTCCAACCCCTTCTGGGACTGAGACGCCTCGTCGTTCCCAAGAAGATGATGTCGATCCGCCGGCGCGGCAAGACGATGCAGGAGCTCTCGCCCGTCTTCCCCGGCTATATCTTCATCGAATCCGAAAACATCCTGGGCGAGCTCGACACCTATTGGACGATCAGGAGGACGCCCGGCTTCGTGCGATTCCTCCGCGAGAGCTCCTCGCCCAGTCCCCTCTCCGCGCGCGACGTTCTCCTCCTAAGGCACTTCATATCCTTCGGCGAATACGCCGATACATCGAAGGTAACCTTCGACGAAAACGACCGCATAGTCGTGCTCGAGGGACCGCTCAAGGGACTGGAAGGCCATATCGTCAAGGTGAATCGCCGCAAGGGCAGGGCGAAGATCCTTCTCGACATGTACGGCGAGCAGTTCCCGATCGACCTCGGATTCGAGGTGGTGGAGCGGGTCAAGGACGGAGGCGGTGCTGGCGATGAGGAATCCGGAGCGCGACGGCGGTAGGATATACATAATCGGCGCGGGCTTCGCGGGCAGGGCCATCGCCCGCGAGATTCGGAACAAGGTCGTCTTCGGCACGGTCGTCGCCTTCCTCGACGACGACGCGGCCAAGATCGGCGGCAAGGTGGAGGGCATTCCCGTGCTCGGCCCGATCAGGGACGTCGTCAACCTCCTGAGGCGGACGCCCGCCGACGAGGCCATCATCGCCATTCCGAGCGCGACGAAGGAATTCCTCCGGGAGCTCCATTTCCTCCTGAAGCGCGCGGGCTTCGTCCGCGTGCGGATAGTTCCCGGCGTCGCCCAAATCGTCGAGGGAGACGCGCACCTCATCCAAGCCAGGGAGATCGAGAGCCAGGACCTCCTCGGCCGCAGCCCGGTCGCCGTCGGGCTGAAGGAAAGCCTCTCCTATCTGAGGGGAAAGCGCGTCCTCATCACCGGGGCCGGGGGCTCGATCGGCTCGGAGCTCGCCCGGCAGCTCCTTTCCGCGGGCGTCGCGCGGCTCTACCTCTTCGGCCACGGGGAGAATTCCATCTATCAGATCGACCGCGAGCTCAGGCTCCTCCGAGAGGAGGGAGTCGGAGAGAGGACCACGATCGTCCCCCTCATCGGCGACCTGAAGGATGCCGACTACATGAGCTTCATACTCGGGAGGCTGAAGGCGGAGGCGCTCTTCCATGCCGCCGCATACAAGCATGTCCCCATGATGGAAGAGAATCCGGTCGCGGCGGTCCACAACAACGTCCTCGGCACGCGCAATCTCGTCGCGGCCTCGCTCGAGGCGGGAGTCCGGCGCTTCGTCCTCGTCTCGACCGACAAGGCCGTCGACCCGGTATCGGTTTACGGAGCCTCCAAGCTCCTCGCCGAGCGGATAGTGGTCGACGCCGCCTCCCGCGCCGCGCCCGGCCGCGAGTTCATGGTCGTGCGCTTCGGAAACGTCCTGGGCTCCCGCGGCTCAATCCTCCCCCTGTTCCGCAGCCAGATCGAAAAGGGCGGACCGGTCACGGTGACGCACCCCGAGGCGAGCCGCTACTTCATGACCATCCCCGAGGCCTGCTCCCTGGTCCTGAAGACCGGAGGCGTGGGGCGCACGGGTCAGACATACCTGCTCGACATGGGCGAACCCGTCCGCATCCGGGATCTCGCCGAGCAGATGATCAGGTTTTACGGATTCGAGCCTGGAAGGGACATAAAGATCGAATACATAGGCCTCAGGCGGGGCGAGCGGGTCGAGGAGAGACTCTACGCCCCCGACGAGGTGCTCGTTCCCACGGAGCACCTGCGCATCAACAGGCTCGAGCGGAGGGCGAGCGGCCCTCGGTCGATTTCGGAGGCGATGGCCGAGCTCGAGCCCTTTTGCGTCCCGACGGCGGGACGCGAGAAGGAATACCGCAATCGCAACGGGCTCCGCGCGGCCTTGAAAAAATCGGTCCCTACGCTTATCGTTCCCGAGAATGAGCCCGAGTATTGATTTCGTCCCCTTCGCCCGCCCTTGCATCGGGCCCGAGGAGGAATCGGCGGTCCTCGAGGTCCTCCGCTCAGGCTGGCTCACCACCGGCAAGGTGGCGCGGGCCTTCGAGGAGGAATTCGCCGCCTTCGTCGGCGCCCGCCGCGCGCTCGCGGTCAACTCCGCGACTTCGGGTCTCATGCTGGCCCTCGAGGCCATCGGCATAGGCCCCGGAACCAAGGTCGCGACCAGCCCCTATACCTTCACGAGCAGCGCGGCAGCCGCGAGGCACCTCGGGGCGGAAGTCGCGTTCTGCGACATCTCCGCGGAAGACTACAACATCGATCCGGAGCTGCTCGAGGGCCTCCTCGCAGCCGATCCGACCGTCAAGGCCGTGGTTCCCGTGCACGTGGGAGGACTGCCCTGCAGGATGGCCGAGATACTCGAGATCTCGCTGCGCTACGGCGTCAAGGTAGTGGAGGACGCGGCCCACGCCTTTCCCCTCAGGCTGCGGGAGGGCGCCGCGGGCACCTTGGGGGACGCCGGAGTCTATTCGCTCTACGCCACAAAGACCATCACTTCCGGCGAGGGAGGCATGGTCGTCGCGCGCGACGAATCCGCGCTCGATCGCATGGCGACGATGCGGCTGCACGGATTCGACCGCGCCGCCTGGGACCGCTACACCTCGGCGAGCGCTTCGTGGCGCTACGACGTCGTGGAGGCGGGCTATAAATGCAATCTCCCGGACCTCCTCGCCGCGGTGGGCCGCGAGCAGCTCAAGAAGGCCGACCTCTTCCTGGAGCAGCGACGGGCGATAGCCGGGCGCTACGCCGCGGCCTTCTCCGGGAATCCCGCGCTCGAGAACCCGCCAGGCCATCCCGCCCATGCCTGGCACCTCTTCAGCCTCAGGCTCCGCCCCGAGTCGCTTCGGATCGGGCGCGACGAGTTCGCCGAGCGCCTCCAGAGATCGGGGATCGGCATTTCCGTCCATTTCATACCTCTCCACCTCATGAGCTACTGGTCCAAGCGCTATGCGCTTTCCCCCGCCGACTTCCCCCGGGCCTACGCGAGATACCTGAATACGATATCGCTGCCGATTTGGCAGGGAATGACCGACGCCCAGGTGGATCGCGTCTCGAGCGTAGTCCTCGAGACCGTCCGAGGGGCCTCGTCCTGAGCGCCAGGACCCGCGACGACGCGAGAGGCGCATCCGCCGTCGTCACCGATTTCGAGGCGGATGGCATGCTCTACGTGGCTACGGTCCGATCGCCCACCGCCAGGGGCTCGATCCGCTCCATACGCTTTCCGACTCTCCCCGCCGGCTACCGCTCGATACTTCCGGCCGATATTCCCGGTCGCAACAGCGTGGCCTCCTTCGGCGCGGAGGTGCCCATCCTCGCGCAGGAAAGAGTCTCCTACGTCGGGGAGCCCGTCGCCCTCATCGCGGGGTCGGATCCCGTCTTTCTGGAGGAGCTCGTCGCCGCGACGAAGGTAGTCTGCGACGAAGAGGAAGCCTACCTGAACTGGGAGAGCTTTTCCTCCGATCAGGTGGCCGCCAAGCGCGTCGCCGTGGTCGGCGATCCCGATCTCGCCTTCTCGATCGCCTCGTCGGTCTCCGAGGAGACCTACACGAGCGGCGCGATCGAGCATTACTACAGCGAGCCCCAGGGCGCGGCCGCCGCCTACGACTACGACAAGATCGCCGTCTGGTGCGCGACTCAATGGCCCTATCACGTCAGGGACTCCGTCGCCCTCGCCCTCGGCTGCAGGGCCGAGGAAGTCTCCGTGAGGCCGACGCGCCTGGGCATCCACCTCGACGGGAAGCTGTGGTACCCCTCCCTCCTCGCCTGCCACGCGTCCATAGCCTCCGTCGCCTGCGGCAGGCCCGTGAAGATCCTCCTGACGCGGGAGGAGGATTTCCGCGTCACGCCCAAAAGGTCCCGGAGCTCGGTCAGCGTCAGGGCCGCCCTCGGCAAGGGCGGGGAGCTCTCGGCCCTGGACGTCCGGATAGCGATCAACGTCGGCGCCTACGGCCCGCTCGCCGACGAGATGCTCAGCCAGGCGGTGCTAGCCTGCACGGGAGCCTACGCGTGCCCGAACCTCAGGGTCGAGGGCTACGCCGTCCTGACCAATACGCCGCCCATGGGCGCCTTCGGGGGGCTCGGCGCCTCGCATACGCTTTTCGCGATGGAGGCCCACGCCAACCGCATGGCCATGTCGGCCGGCGAGGATCCCGCGAGCTGGAAATCGCGCAACGTCCTGCGCAAGGGCTCCCGCCTCCTCACCGGCGAGCCGCTCAAGGAGGAGGTGCCATACGACGCGATCATCGAGCGCCTCGCGAAAGCGAGCGACTATCGCCGGAAATACGCCGGATACGAGCTGGTAAGGAAGCGCCGCTCGGGGCGATCTGACGGCCCCCTGCGCGGGATCGGCCTCGCCTTCGCCTACCAAGGCGCGGGCCCCTTCCTCTCGGGGGACGCGTCCAATTCCTATATCGTCGAAGCCACCCTCGACAAGGAGCTCCGCGTGCGCATACTCACGAGCGCCGCCGGCGGCGCGGGCGGAGTCATGGACATCTGGCGCGGCTCGGCCGCCGCCGTGCTGGGCGTGGACGTCAAGAGCGTCTCGATCGTCCCCCCCGAGACGGACCAAGTCCCCGATTCCGGCCCCAATACGCTGTCGCGCAACGTCTCCGTGGTGAACCGCCTCGTCGAGAGGGCCTGCCAGACCATCCAGAAGCGGCGATTCCGCGATCCCCTCCCCCTCACCGCGCGCGCGGCCTACCGCGTGCCGCGGCCGATCAAATGGCAGGACGGCCAGGTCAGCGGCTCGCCCTTCGACACGGCCTCGTGGGCCGGGGCGGTCCTCGAGCTCGAGCTCGATCCCTGGACTCTCGAGCCCCGCCCGCTCGAGGTCTGGCTCTGCGTGGACGGCGGCCACGTCGTCGCGCCCGAGCGCGCGGCCGCGGCCCTCCGCTCCGGGACCGCCGACGCGCTCGGCGCCTGCCTCACCGAGCGCTTCGAGCCCTCGGGCGGCGGCGCCGAGAAGTCGGACTACTTCCGCTACGGTCTCCTGCCGCTCGGCGCCCTCCCGACGATCTCGATCGATTTCGTCGAGCCCGATCGCCGCGCCCCGGTGAAAGGCATAGGGGAGCTGCCCTTCGACACCGTCCCCGCGGCCTTCCTCTCGGCCCTGTCGCAGGCCGCGGATACGCCGTTCTCGAGCCTCCCCGTCCCGGCGTCCCGGCTGATCGGCGCCCTGGGGGCCCCATGACCGTAAGCTTCATCCTCAACGGGGAGGACGTAAGCGCCAATGCCCGTTCCGTCGACCGCCTTTCGGATACCCTGCGCGACGCCTTCGGCCTCGTCGGCACGCGCTCGGACTGCCGCTGCGGCCGTTGCGGCCGCTGTCTCGTCCTCCTGAACGGCAGGCTGGTGCCGTCGTGCATCGTCCCCTCCATCGGCGCGCGCGGCAAGGAGATCATCACCATCGAGGGATTCGCCCAGACCGAGGAGTATCGCGATATCGTCGAAGGCTTCTGGTCGGCGGGGGTCGAGACCTGCGGATTCTGCGAGGGGCCCAAGATCCTGGCCATGGCCGACCTCCTCGAGCGATCGCCGAGGCCGAGCCCCGGCGAGATACTGGCGCATATGTCCTCGGTGCCCTGCCGTTGCACGGATCCGACGGCGATCCTCTCGGCCGTGCCGGCCATAATCGAGAGAAGGGCCAGGAGAATCTACCGCCGTGCAGGCCAGTGAAGTCTATTTCCCCAAGGATCTCGCCGAGGCCCTCGAGTTCCTGAGGCGGCCGGGCATGCTCGTCTTCGCCGGCGGGACCGGCATTCTTCGGGAGCAGGGCGGACGCGGGATATCCCTGCCCGGCGAGGTGATGTTCCTCCAGGAGATAGCGGAGCTGAGGCGCACGAGCCTGACCGAGCGCTTCCTGGAGATCGGCGCCGCGGTCACGCTTTCGGAACTGCTGGAAGTGGGCGATTCCGCCCTGCCGCCCCTTCTCGCCGAAGCCGCGCGCGGCGTCGGCACTCCCGCCATCCGCAATCTCGCGACCCTCGGCGGCAACGTCGCGGCGCGAGACCGCTTCATGGATTGCTGGCCCGCGCTCGCCTGTCTCGACGCCCTCGTCGAGCTCAGGGACCGCGACGGGACGACCTGGATGAACGTCAACCGCCTCGTCGGGAGCGACCGTAGGCCCGCCTTCCCCGAGGGGGGCCTCGTCACCCGCTTCCGCGTGCCGCTCGAGCGTTGGGACGCGACCCTGCTGCGCAAGGTCGGCCCGAGCGATTATCCCTCGTCGGACACGGCCGTGTTCGCCTTCGCCGCCCGCGCCGAGAAAGGCATCCTCGTGGAAGCGCGCATCGCCTTCGCCGGCGAATCGGCGCTACGGTCCCCATCCCTCGAGTCCACGATCCTCGGGAGGCGCCTGCCGCTATCCGCCCGCGAGGCCGCCGCCGCCGCCGAAGGCTATAGGGCCCTGGCCTCCGATCTGCCCGAAGGCCTGGGCCTCCAGTTCGGCGTCCTCGTCGACGGCGCCTTCGGCCTCCTCTCGAGGTAGGCATGGGCGACGAACGCGGCGCGCTGTATCTCGTCCCGAACCTCCTCGACGACGCCTCGCCCCCCGAGGCCGCCCTTCCGGCGGTCGCCATCGAGCGGGTGCGCTCCTTGAGCCGATTCGTCGTCGAGGGAGAGAAGGCGGCCTGGCGCCTCCTCTCGCGCGTCCTCGATCCCGAAAGGGCGGCGAAAGTCAGGATGGAGAGGCTCGACGAGCATACTCCCCGCGAGGAACTTCCCTCGCTGCTGGCGCCGCTGGAGGCCGGCTACGACATGGGCCTCATCTCCGAGGCGGGAATGCCCTGCATAGCCGATCCCGGCGCCGCCTTATCGGCCCTGGCCCACGACCGGGGCTTCGCCGTCGTTCCCCTCGTCGGGCCGTCGTCGATAATCCTGGCCCTCGCCGCCTCGGGACTCGACGGTCAGAGATTCAACTTCCTCGGCTATCTCCCGCCCGAGCCGCGCGAGAGGCGGGCCGCGATCGCGGCCGTCGATCGCGCTCTGCGCTCCGACGGCGCCACGAGGATATTCATCGAGACGCCCTACCGCAACGCGAGGCTCCTCGAGGACTGCCTGCGCATACTCTCTCCCGGGACCCGGCTCTGCGTCGCCGCCTCGCTGACCTCGCCGTCCCAGAGGATCCGCTCGGCCCCCGTCTCGGCCTGGCGATCGACCCCGTGGCCCCTCGGGAAGGAGCCGGCGATCTTCCTCGCCGGCCTATCGGCGCCCGTCGGTCTTGACCGATCCTCGGCGCGGCGGCAATACTGAGCATCGTGCAGAAGCAGGAGACCTTGAGCTACGAGGAGCAATACAAGGACATGGTCGTGTCCTTCAGCCCCTTCGTCCTCCATTCGACCGGAATCATCCAGACCCAGACGAGCCTCAAAGTCGATACCTATACCCTGGCCTGCGTTCCCTACCAGCTCTCGATGTCGAAGGCGATACTCATAGGCGCCTTCTCGAAGGACGAGATCGTATTCTTCCAGCGCTTCAAGGGAGCCCTCGCGGGATTGACCCTCACGGTCCAGGGAGGGACCTCCAAGATCCCCGAGAAGATATTCTGCCGTTGCCAGATATCGACGGTCGGCATGATGAAAGGCCGGGATAGGGTCGGCCTCATAGTCTGCGACTTCAGGCCCATTCCGCCCGCCCTCGCCTCGCTGCTGGGCGATCACCTCATCGGCCTCGAGCGGCTCCGCATCCAGCGCGAGGACTTTCGCGACAAGGCGGTAGGCGTCAACCCCGAGAGCTCGCGCAAGCTCGGCTACAACAACTACGCGGTGATGACCTGCGGATCCGAGCAGTACAAGATCGCCCTATTCTCGATCGCGGTCAACCGGATCGATTTCCTGATGCCCCTCCGCTCGCCCGATATTCCCGCGGAAAGCGCCATATCCTTCAGCCTGTTCTTCATGAAGTATCGATTCAGCATAGCGGGCAAGATCATCTCCACCCTGCGCCTGCCGACGGGCGTGCAGAAGCTCTCCGCGTCGATAGACTTCTCGCCCGAGCTCTGCGACATCCTGTCCGATTATTTCTTCGCCCTGAGCGTCGCCTCCAAGCGAGCCTAGCCGCGGCCTATCCGCGGCGCCGCGCTTCTCGCCCTTCACGCCCCGAGTCAGCTCAATAGGCTGGCCAGGCGCTCGCGGATGAACTCGCTCTTCTCGCGGAGGCCTATGGCGCCGGTCGTGATGACGAGGGCATTGGGCCTGTGGGGATCGAGCTTGATCCGTCCGCCTCCCTCGCGTATCAACCTGAGGAGCCTCTCCACGGAGACTTTGGCGACCTTGGAGAACTCGACCGTCACGCTCCCGCCCCGCTCCTTCAGGCTGGCTATCGAAAGCCTGCGGCAGATGACGCGGATCTCGGCCAGGGAGAGCAGCGAGAGGAGCTCCTCCGGCAGGGGGCCGAATCGGTCCGCGAGCTCCTGGTAGAGGATGTCCAGGTCGGATTGGCTCAGGATGGAGGCGATCCTCTTGTAGACCTCCATCTTCAAGGTGGGCTGCGACACGTAGGAATCGGGTATGTAGCCCGCGTATTCGAGCTCGAGGTAGGTGTCCTCCTCCGCCTCGTATCCCGAATCCGAGAGCCTGGCCACGGCGTCGTCGAGCAGCCTCAGGTAGAGGTCGAAGCCCACGGCGTAGATGTCGCCCGATTGCTCGCGCCCGAGGAGGTTGCCCGCGCCGCGCACCTCGAGGTCCTTCATCGCTATCTTGAATCCGGAGCCGAGCTCCGTGAAATCGGAGATCACCTGGAGCCGCTTCATCGCCATCTCGGAGAGGGCGCGCTTGTCCGGGTAGAAGAGATAGGCGTAGGCGAGCCTGTCCGAGCGGCCCACGCGGCCGCGAAGCTGATAGAGCTGGGAGATGCCGTAGATGTCCGCGCGGTCGATGACGATGGTATTGACGTTGGGGATGTCGATGCCGTTCTCGATTATGGTCGTCGAGACGAGGACCTGGAAGCCGCCGTGGACGAAGCGATGCATGATGTCCTCGAGCTCGACCGAGTCCAGCCTGCCGTGGGCGGTCTCCACGAGGACCTCGGGCACCGTCGCCTGGAGGAAGGCCTGGATCTCCTGGAGGCTCTCGATCCTGTTGTGCAGGTAAAAGACCTGCCCTCCCCTCGCCACCTCCTTGCGTATGGCCTGGGCGATGACCTCCGGATCGAATTCCTCAACGATGGTCTCGATGGGATGGCGGTTGACCGGCGGGGTGTTGAGGACCGACATGTCCCGGATCTTGAGCAGGGACATGTGCAGCGTCCTCGGTATCGGGGTGGCGGTCAACGTGAGGCAATCCACGCTCGCCTTGATCTCCTTGAGCCTCTCCTTGTCCTTCACGCCGAAGCGCTGCTCCTCGTCCACGACGAGGAGTCCCAGGTCCTTGAACTCGATGTCCTTCTGGAGGAGGCGATGCGTACCGACCACGACGTCGACCTTGCCATCCTTGAGGGCCTCCAGAGTCTTCCGCTGCTCCCTCTTCTCGACGAGGCGGGAGAGCATGGCCATGCGCACCGGATATTCCCCGACCCGCTCGCGGAAATTCTCGAAATGCTGCTCGGCGAGGATCGTCGTGGGAGCCAGCAAGGCCACCTGCTTCCCCGAAACGGCCGCCTTGAACATGGCGCGCATCGCTATCTCGGTCTTGCCGTAGCCGACGTCGCCGCAGATGAGCCTGTCCATCGGCCTCCCGCTTTCCATATCGGCCTTCACCTCCTGGATGCAGCGGATCTGGTCGACCGTCTCCTCGTAGGGGAAGGCGGCCTCGAAGGCGAGCTGCCAATCGGTGTCCGAGGGGAAGGCGAAGCCGCGGGCGGCCTTCCTCCGCGCGTATATCCGGATGAGGCGCTCGGCGAGCTGCTCGACCGAGGCTTTCACTTTCGCCTTTCGGCTTTCCCAGGACTTGGAGCCGAGCCGGTCGAGCCTGGGCTCCTCCCCTTCGTTGCCTATATACCGCTGGACGAGGTTGGCCTGCTCGATCGGCACGAAGACGACCTCGCCCTCCGCGTACTCGATCTTGACGTAGTCCCGCTCCAGGCCGAGGACCCTCATGCGCTCGATCGAGGCGAAGCGGCCTATGCCGTAATTGACGTGGACCACGAAATCGCCGGGCGAGAGCTCCACGAAGGTATCGATGGCGACGGACCTCGTCGTCCTCAAGGATTTCGGCTGGCGCCGGCGCCGCCCGAAAATCTCGTTCTCCTGGACGACGAGGAGCTTGAGGGCGGGAACGACGAAGCCCGCCGAGAGGTCGGCAACTTCCACCTCGATCGCGAATTCCCCGAGGAGGGCGGCGATCCTCTCCGCTTGGAGCTCGGTCTCGGCGAAGACGACCACGGCATAGCCGGCCTTCATCAGGGTCGAGAGCTCTTCCTTGAAGTATCGGACGTTCCCGAAGAAGGAACGCGGCTGCTCGACGCCCATGTCCACTCGCTCGGGGGCGTCCGAATCCTTGAGCGCGAAGCTCCGCGCGACGGGGAAGCGGGATAGGGCCTCGGCCTCCAGGTCCGAGAAGGGACGGAGGATCCGCTCGGGAGGCGGCACGGGGCCTTCCCGGAGCGCCCCGCGGTACAGGCCCTGGTATTCCTTCCTCGTCGCCTCCTCAAGGGCCTCGAGGCGCTCATGGTCTATAAAGATCACCGTCGCGCCTTGGCCGAGGTAGTCGAGCACCGAGCCGGGCCTATCGAAGGCGAGGGGATAGAACAGCTCCTCGCCCCTGGCCTCGCCCTTTTCCGCGAGCTCCTCGAGGAGGGAGGCCTCGCGCCCGGCCAAGCCCGGCAACGCGGCCATCGACGCGGCGAGAGCCTCGAGCCGGTCCGCGTCCCAGAGCAGCTCCTTCATGGGCCGCACGACGACGCGCTCCAGGGCGCCCGAGCTCGACTGGAGGCTGGGCTCGAAGCTGGCGATCTTCTCGATCCTGTCGTACTCGAAGACGACGCGCAGCGCATCGTCGTCTCCGGGCATGAAGAGGTCGAGGACCTCGCCGCGCAGGGCGAACTCGCCGGGGAGGGACACGCGCGGGACGCGCAGGTAGCCGTAGGAGGAAAGGCGCTCGCCGACCGTGGTGGGATCGATCGATCCGCCCAGCTCGAGGAGGAGCGAGAGGCGGACGAAGGCCTCGCGCGGAGGCAGGGGCGTCACGAAGGCGCGCTGACTCGCCACCACGACCTTCGCGTCGCCGACGCAGAGGCGGGAGAGACAGGCCGCCCTTTCCCCGAAGACGCGGCCGCGGGGCGAAGCGGGCCTGTACGCCGCGTTCCGCCACCAGGGCAGGAGGGCGGGCCGCGCTCCAAGGTAGGCGAGGTCGCCGTGCATGGCTTCGGCTTCCTGATCCGTGGGAACGACGGCGAGGATCCTGCAACCGTGGCCCGAAACCGCGGACCGAGCCAGGTGCGCGACGAGGACGGCGGCAAAAGACCCCTCGGTGCCGCCGATATCGACGGGGAAGGGACCCTCCCCGAGCCTGGAGACGAGCTCGGCGAGCGGCGCGTGGCCGCGGAGTCTGGCTAGCGCCTCTTGCGGGCGTAATGTATTCATCGTAACATTCCGAGAATTAGACGATGGATCGGTCCGTAGTATACGCGACCCGACGCACTTGTTCCATATCGAAGGAGCCTAACGCCGTGACCCGCAGATCCCTCAGCGCCGCAGCGCTCGCGGTCTTCCTAATCGTCGGGACCCAAGCGGCCGCGGACGTAAGGCTATCGATACGATTCTTCGATAAGCGCATCTATTTCCCCGGGAGCGAGATCCCCCTCGTGATCACGATCTCGAACGAAAGCGACGCGACCTATCGCTTCAAGCTGGCCGACGATCGCGTCTACAGCCTCTCCTTCGAGGCGCGCACGCCGACGAATCGCCTCCTCGACCTTTCCGACGGCTACAAGATCGCGATGAGCCAGTCCAAGCCCGCATTCTACCGCGAGCTCGCCATCAAGCCCGGCGAGGAATACTCCTTCAGGGAAGGACTCGAGCGCTTCGTTCGGGTCGACGCGCCCGGAGACTATACCGTCCAGGCTAGCTTCTACCCCGAGCTCGCCTCCTCTCAGGCGGCCGCGCCCATTACCTCGAACATGCTGAGCCTCTCGGTCAGGCCTTCCCCGGGCCTGCCCCCCGCCTCGGAGGCGATCCAGGCGGTCACCGGCGAGGCCCTCAAGGCCCAGGCCCTGCCACCGGACGAGGTCGTGCGCCGGACGATAGTCGCCCGGCAGAAGGACCTCTGGAACGAGTTCTTCCTGTACATGGACCTCGAGGCCCTGTTCTCGCGGGACCAGGACCGGAAAAAGGAATACGACGCGGCTTCCGACGAGGGCCGAAGGACCCTGCTCGGGCGCTATCGGGCCGACCTGCAAAGCGACGTCGTCGATAACGACATCGTCGTCCAGCCCTATTATTTCGAGATACTCGAGACGCGCTATACCGAGGCCAAGGGCTTCGTGAGCGTCCTCGAGAAATTCCAGGACGGTCAGCTCCGCATGGTCAGGGAATATACCTACGAGCTCGATCGCCGGGACGGGGTCTGGTACATCGTCGATTACACGGTATTCAACAAGGGCACCGAATGAAGGCCCTTCTCCTTATAGAGAGCGACAGGATAGCGGATATAGTTCGTTTCTACCTGAGACCCCTCGGCTTCGAGGCTATCCGCTATCGCAATCCGGTCAAGGCCATCGACAACCTGGAAGAGCTCGAGCCGGACGCGATCATCGTGAGCGCGCGCGATTTTCCCCGGCATTGGAAGGTCCTCGCCCAGACGATACGCGCCGAGAAGGACAAGAACGAGTGCGTGATCGTCCTGCTCAAAGGAGCTTCTTTCCCGCTCGAAGAGGCGGCCAAGGCCGTCCACATGGGCGTGAACGGAGTCGTCAAGGACGATCTCGACGATCGACGCGAGCAGAGCAGGTTCCAGCAGCTTCTCAAGCGCTATATGGTCGTCGACGACGAGCGCGCGGCGGACAGGGTCATGCCTTCCGCATGGGATAGGCTGGATTTCATGTTCGCCCACCCCTCGAGCCTGGCGCCCATCGCCGGGAGGATCGAGACGATATCGTCGACGGGGCTTTCCTTCGTTCCCGACGCGCCGGCCCTGGCCTTCGACCTCTCCGGAGGCCAGATACTCGAGGATTGCTCGATGCGGGTCGGCGCGGATATCATTTCCCTTTCCTGCAAGGTCGCGCGCTCGGGGAGGGTCCTCGGCTTGGAGATCGAAGCGATCTCCGAAGAGGACCGGTCGCGCCTCGAAAGCTACCTCGGATCGGGCCCCGATCGCGAGATGAAGGCCATCCTGGACCGGGGCGGCGACGCGGCTGATGATTAAGACGCCCTAATATATGAGTAATTGCAAAAAAACCGAACGCGCTGTATTCTCTGTGGATGCCTAGTTCAGAGCAAGCGTGCTACGATGAGGTCATCGCCGAATACGCCCAGAAATTGAAGGCTGTCGGGCACCCTATCAGGTTGAAGCTCCTCTGTCTCATAGACGAGGAGGAGGATCCCTGCGTAACGGACCTCTGGCGTTGCCTGCAGCAGCCCCAGCCGGTCATCTCGCAGCACCTGGCCATCCTGAAGGAGAACGGCATCGTGAGCGCCGAGGTTCAAAAGACCCGGCGCGTCTATACGATAACCGATCCTTTCATAAAGGAAATCGTGGGGAGAGTGAGGGCCGAAGAGGCCTTGGCCCGCGAGTCTTCGCCCCCCGCGGCCAAGGCTAGGGTCCTTTCGAGGCATTCCGCGAGCTATTGATATCCCTCGCGGCCCGCTTGCCCCAGGTTTCGGCCGGACCGAAGCGCAGGAGGACGGCGGACCAGAGCTCCCTGGCCGTATCGCGGTAGCCCCCCTGGGCGAGGGCCTCGCCGAGGAGGACCATGTCGCGCCATAGGCCCGACTCCTCGGCGAAGCGGGACATCGACTCGTCGCGGCCTATCCTGGCGACCAGGTCGGAGAGGTCCTTGTACGCGTAATCGGGCTCATCGACCTTGATCTCCCCTATTTCCCGCGCAAGGACGGCGTTGACCGCCGCCGCCAGGTAGATGACGGCGAGCGGCCTCCCCGCCTCGAGATAGAGCGAGCCCAGGCGGGAATAGGCCGAGGTCGAGAAGCCCTCCTGGACGCGATAGAGGGCCATGAATTTATCCACGCCCTGGGTCGCCAGCGTCCTTTCCATGGCGTTGCGGTAATACTCGTCCTTGACCGCGAAGAGCTCCGAGGCGTCGGCTATCTCGCGGAGCGTCTGCTCGCAGTCCTTTAAGTCGCCCTGGGCGGAATAGATGCCCGCGAGCGTCTCGAGCATGGCGTAGCGATCCTCGCCGACTTCGAGGGACTCGCCCATATCGCAGGCGCGCCGTATCTGGAGCTCGGCCAGGCCCGACTCGCCTTCGACGAGGTATATCCTTCCGATGCCGAACTCGGCCTCGGGATAATGCATGAGATCGGCCGTCGCCTTTCGCAGCGCGGCTATCGAGTCGCCCACCCGCGATAGGCCGCGTTCCTCGACGACGAGAAGCGTCGCGTCTATGAGCCCGCGAAGGGGATCCGAGGGGGAGCGCTCGCGAAGCATCCGCATTTCCGTGATGATCGAGCCCGAGGACTTCGAATCGACGGCATCGAAGTCCTGCGGTATGAGGTCGCGGGCAGCGAGCAGCTCTACCAGGCTCGACAGGGAATCCCCCGCCCGCGCGGCCTCCTTCGTCGCGAGCGCGGCCGAGATGTCCCTGGACGCGCCGTCGAAGAGGGAGGCGCGGGTATCGATCGCGTTCCTGAATGAAACCAAGGCCTCGCCGAAGCGCTTTTGCCCGAAGAGCCTCAGGCCTTCCTGATAGGTCAGCCACGAGGGATCGGCGGCCCGGGGCGGCAAGGCCTCGAGGGGCAGAGACTGCACCACGCGCGGCTGGGGCGGCCCGACGGGCTGGGGCTTGTCGTCGGCCGCGAACGCGGAGAATGCGATGACTATCGCGGCGACCGCCGATATCGCGACGCTTCTTGGCTTCATTCGAGCTTTTCGAGCTCCTCTTCGAATACAGTATCGGCCTCATCGGGCGAAACCGTTCGCGTTATCTCGCCCCTGCGGAAGATGACCACCTTGCCCCCGGCCCCGCTGATCCCGAGGTCTGCGTGGCGGGCCTCGCCGGGACCGTTGACGACGCAGCCCATCACGGCGACGGTGGCCGTCGCCGCGAGGGAATAAAGCCGCTCGGCCCAGCGTGCGGTGAAGGCGTGGGTATCGAAGGAGGCGCGGCCGCAACGCGGGCAGGAGACTATGGAGACGCCCGCCCGCGCCTTCCCGGCGCAGGCGAGTATCTCCCTCCCCGCCAGGATCTCGCTTTCCATCGTATCCGACAGCGATACGCGTATGGTCGAGCCGATGCCCTCGCGCAGGAGGGGCACGAGGGCGGCCGTATTCCTCGCCACTCCGGCGATGAGGGGCCCTGCCTCGGTGACGCCGAGGTGGAGAGGCAGGTCATGGCGAGAGGCGAAGAGCCGGTTCGCCTCGAGCGTAGAGCCGACGTCGGAAACCTTCATCGAGACTACGACGTCGCCGAAGCCTATCTCGTCGAAGGCGGCGACCTCGCGCTCGGCCGCCTCGACGACGGCGCCGGCCCTGTCCTTCCTATCGCGGAGATCTTCCGGCAGGGAGCCCGCGTTGACTCCGATCCGAATGGGCACGCCCAGCGCCTTCGCCTTGGCCGCCACTTCGGAGACCTTCCAGGAGGCGCCGATGTTACCGGGGTTTATCCGGATCTTGGCGACCGGAAAGTCCAGGCAACGGAGGGCGAGCCTCCAGTCGAAGTGGATATCGGCTACGAGAGGCAGGCTGCTGCGCCCGGAGAGGGCGCCGAGCGCCTCGGCCGAATCATTGTCGGGCACGGCGAACCTCAGGATGTCGCAACCCAGCGCGGCGAGGCGCCCGATGCGCTCGAGCGCCGCCTCGAAATCCGGACTGCCCGGGACGGGGATAGGATCCTTCCACATCGTCTGGACGGAGACCGGCCAATCGCCGCCTACGACGACCTTCCCGACTTTTACCGCGCGCGTATCGCTCATGCCACGATAGTACCGGCTTAGCCTGCGAATGAAAAGCTCGGACGATCGGGTCAGAACTCCTCGAACTCTGTATCCTTCGAATCCTGCGGAGCGGGGCGAATAGCGCGCGAGCCTTCGCTCGCGAGCGAGCGCTCACGGGCAAGCGAGCCTTCGCTCGCGAACGAGCGCTCGCGCACGCCCGCCCGGGCCGCTTCCGGCCTTGCCGGCGGCGCATTGCGACGAGCTCCGATGGTCGATGGTCCCGCAGCCGAGGCGGAGGACCTGGCCCGGGGACGAGAAGGCGATGCGGAGGCCGCGTCCTCGTCGCCGACGAGGAAGAACGCGACGGCCTCGTTCAGGCCTATGGCGCGGCCCTTGAGTTGCTCGGCGGTGGCCGCGATCTCCTCGGATTGGCCGGCCAGCTCCTCCGACAGGGACGAAAGCTCCTCCGAGGTGGCGGCGTTGTTCTGGATGACCGTGTCGAGCTGGACGATGGCCTTGTTGATCTGCTCGGCGCCGCCGTTCTGCTCGCGCGACGCGGCGCTGATCTCGCGCACGAGGTCCGAGGTCCTGACTATCGTCTCGAGCACTCCGCCGATGAGGGTTCCCGCCTTCTCGGCGGCGGAGACGCTGCTCTGGGCAGTCTTATTTATCTCGGAGGACGCGGTCTGGCTGCGCTCCGCGAGCTTTCGGACCTCGCTGGCCACGACGGCGAAGCCCTTCCCCGCTTCGCCGGCCCTCGCGGCCTCGATGGCCGCGTTGAGGGCCAGGAGATTCGTCTGGCGGGCGATCTCCTCGATGACTCCGATCTTCGAGCAGATGAGGCGCATCGCCTCGACCGTCTCCGCGACGGCCTCGCCGCCCTGCTTGGCGTCCTTCGAGGCCTTGTCGGCGATGGTCTCGGTTTGCCCCGAGGCCTCGGCGTTCTGACGGATGTTGGCGCCCATCTCTTCCATGGAGGAGGAGACTTCCTCGCCCGAGGCCGCCTGCTCGGTCGCGCCCTGCGAGAGCGCTTGGGCCGAGTTCGAGAGATCCTGGACGCCCTTGGACATCTGCTCTACGGAATCGCTGAGGGCGGTAGATCCCCCCGTTACTTCGCCGGCGATAGTCTTGATCGAGAGTACGGCAACCCGCGTCTTCGATACCATGGCGTTGAGCGAGTCGGCGAGAGTCCCGATCTCGTCCCTCCGGCGAAGGAAGCGCTCGTCGAGCTCGCTGCGCAAGTCGCCCTTGGCCACGGCGTCGGCGAAATGGACTCCCACCGCCAGCGGGACGGTTATCGAGCGGGCGAGGAGGACGCCGAGGAGGATCGATCCCAAGGCCGCGAGGCCGAGGACGACGATCATGAGGACGCTCGTCTGGTCGGCCAGGGCCCGGTTCGCGTCCATAGTCGCCTTGGCGGTAGCGAGGTTCTCGGCGATCATCGACTCGAGGGTGCCCTGTACCGCGCCGCCGTCCTTTTGGCCTTCCGTCTCTATCAGCGCCTGCTCTTCAGCGTCCTTTTTGGCCTTATCGAGGACGACGAGGCTATCGGCCAGATCGGTGAAGGTCTTCCATTCGGACGTCAGATCGCCGAAATTCTTCTGATCCTCTTTGTCGTCGCCTATGGTCTCCTTATATGCGGCGGCGTTGTCGTCGAAGGTCTTCCTGAAGCCGCCTATGGACTCTCGGGCCGCGTCTCCGGCGGAGCCTTGGAACGCCGCCATGTCCTTGATCGCCAGGAAGACGCGCAACATGGAACTGTCCATATAGGTGAGGTGGGTGATCGGCACCGTCTCGTTCGCGTACATATCATGATCCGCGTTGGCGAGCCGCCCGATGCTCGACACCCCGACGCCGCCGACCGCCGCTCCGAGGAGGGCGACCGCCAAAAAGCCGATTATGAGCTTCAACCCGATCTTCATGAGTTTCCTCCTTAGGGGACATTCAGAAGCTGAGCGCGGGGCGGGTAGTGGAGATCTTCGGACGAAGCGCAGCTAGGGCCATTCCGACAGGCATGGACGAAAAACCTCGCCGATGCAGCTTTAATGAAAGCTTAGGCCCCAAAGTTCGACTGTCAATGCCTTTATCCCTATCTTAATGATTTCCCTCGGGTATCGTGCCATAATGAAGGCCGTAGCATTAAAGTATGCTTCCCCGAAGCGGGGGAATCGCCGTCAAGGAGTCGCTCATGTCCGCATTCTTGACGTACGCCTGTGTTTGGGTCGCGGTTTTCTGCGTCGCCATGTCGTTCGCCAACCTATACCGCCTGGAGCCGAAACGATTCCTCAGGCTCTCGATCTACGGTTGGGCTTCCTATGCGCTGCGATATCTCCTTTTGCTCATCTCGACCATAGTGGGCGGATCGAAGGCCCTCCAGACGCTGGCCGACGTCTGCGAGCTCTGGTCCGCGGTCTTCCTTATGGAAGGCGGGTGCTTCTTCGCCGGCTTTCGGCTGCCGCGGCAGCTTCGCCTCGCGTGGCTCGCGATCTCCCTCGCGGGCATAGCCGCCGATGCCCTCGGCGCGTCTTTGGCCCTGACCGGCATCCTGGCTCACTTCCTGGCCGGCGCGATGCAGATTTCGGCAGGACTCGTGTTCCTGAGCCGCGATCGCGGAAGGGGAGCCGGGACGCTGACCGTCGGAGGGACTTTCATACTGTGGGGAATCCATAAGATCGCGTTCTTTTGGCTGTCCGGGCCCTGGGATCTGGCGGGCCGCTGGATCAGCGGCTTGCTCGCCCTCCTCGTCGGCGGCGGGATGATCCTGGCGTATCTGGAGGACGCGCGGCGCATCCTCCAGGAGAGCGAAGCGCGTTTTCGGGCGCTCATAGAGCAAGCTCCGGACGCGATCGTCGTCTACGACGGCGACCTGAGAAGGCTCGTGGACGCCAATGCTGGCGCGGAGAGACTCTTCGGCCTCGGCCGCGGGGAATTGCTGGGATCGGATCCGCGGCGATTCGACCCGGGGGAAAGCGACGAGCCGAATGACGACGACCGGGATTTCCACGGTATCGCGGAGAGGGTACTCGGAGGGGAAAGCCTGGAGCTCGAGCGATCGGTGCTCCGCGCGGACGGCGCGCGACTGACCTGCGAAGTGCGCCTGACCCGTTTGCCGTCCGAGGGCCATCGATTGGTTCGCGCCAGCTATATCGACATCACCGAGCGCAAGGGAGCGGAGGAGGCGTCGCGCCGCCTGAACCGCGAACTACTCGCGATCAGCAGATGCAATCAGGTCATGGTTCGGGCGGAGAGCGAGGAAAAGCTGCTCGACGATATCTGTCGCATAATCTGCGAGGAAGCCGGATACCGAATGGCCTGGGTGGGATACGCCGATAATGACGACGCCAGGACCATACGCCCCGTCGCCTGGTCCGGGGTCGAGGATGGCTACCTCGGCCAGGCGAGGCTCACATGGGCCGACACCGAACGGGGGCGCGGCCCCGCGGGCAGGTCCATCCGAAGCGGAAAGACGGCCTTCATCCAGGATTTCTCCACCGATCCCCAAGCCGCCCCCTGGCGGGACAGTGCTCTGCAGCGAGGCTATCGCGCCCTCATCGCCCTGCCGCTTAAAGACGACAACGCCGCAAATTTCGGAGTCCTCTGCATCTATTCTACGGAGCCAAAGGCCTTCATATCGGACGAAATCCGGCTCTTAGAGGATCTGGCGGGCGATCTGGCCTTCGGGATCGTCGCCCTGCGCGCCCTGCGCGAGCGCGATCGCATGGCCGAGCAGCTGCGGAAGCAGCTGCTCGAGAAGGAAGTGCTGCTTCAGGAAGTGCATCATCGCGTGAAGAACAACCTGCAGATAGTTTGCAGCCTCATAAACCTGCAGCGGAACGAAAGAGGCATCGCCTCGCCGATAGGCCGCTCGCTCATCGATACCGAAACCCGCGTCAGGGCCATGTCCTTCGTGCACGAGATCCTATACCAGTCGGAAGACTTCGCTTCCGTGGGCTTTTCCTCCTACGTCAGCTACCTATGCGCGCATCTCATCGAGACCTACGCCGTCGACCCGCATCGAGTGCGGCTCGTCGCCTCAGTCGAGGATATCCGCCTGCCCCTCGATAAGGCGATTCCCTGCGGCCTCCTCATCAATGAGCTCGTCGCCAACGCGCTCAAGCACGCCTTCCCGAACGGCCGCTCCGGGACGATCGAGATCGCCATGTCCCGAACGGAGGGCAATATGGTGTCGCTCGCGGTCGGCGACGACGGAGTAGGAGCCACGAGGTCGGAGCTCGCGGAAGGGAAGCGCACATCGATCGGCATAAGCCTCGTGAAGAACCTCGCCGCCCAGCTCGGCGGAGAATACCGATCCGCGAGCAGCCATGGCGTCGTCGCGAAGGTGCTTTTTCCGGCCGGAAACGAGACCGCAAATGGGATCCCGTGAATCCCCTCCCCTTTTATCCACCATATGACTATCTTAAGATTACAAAACGATCCGCATAGTAAAGGAGAAATCCGTGTTATACGCTATCACCGGCTCCACAGGCGCCTTCGGTACCCTCGCGGTCCGTCATCTCTTGAACCTTAAAATTCCAGCTTCTTCCCTCGTGGCCCTTGCCCGAGACGAAGTCAAAGCCGCCGGCTTGAAAGCCCTGGGAGTCCAGGTCCGTCAAGCCGACTACGAGGATCCGGTTTCTTTGGAAAAGGCGTTGAGGGGAGTCGATCGCCTACTTTTGGTGTCCAGCAGCGCCGTCGGGAAGCGCTTCGCCCAGCACAAAGCCGCGATCGACGCGGCCAAAACCGCGGGAGTGAAACTGATCGTCTACACCAGCATATCGCGCGCGACCAGCTCGGCGAATCCATTGGCGCCCGAACATAAGGCCACGGAAGAGTACCTCTCCAAGGCGAGCGTCCCCTTCGTCCTCCTGCGAAATAACTGGTATACCGAAAATTACACCGATGACGTGAAAAACGCAAAGGCGTCGGGTTCGATCCATGCCGCCGTGGGAGCCGGGAAGGTCGCCTCGGCGAGCCGGACCGACTACGCCGAAGCCGCGGCGCGGGTGCTGATCGGGGAAGGCCACGCCGGCAAGGTCTACGAACTGACCGGCGAGAAGGCTTGGGACTACGCCGAACTGGCGAAAGTCGCGGGCGAGCTGCTGGGCAGGGCGGTGACCTTCCACAACCAGTCGGCCGGCGACCGTAAAAAGACTCTCGTCGGCTTCGGGTTGTCCGAAGGCGTCGCCGACTTCGTCACCGCCATCGACCAGGGCATCGAGGCGGGGACTCTGGCGCAGACGAGCGGCGACTTGGCGATGCTCCTTGGCCGGGCCCCCCTGTCGCTAAAAGAAGGGCTGACTGCCGCCCTAGGATAATCAGGGCCTCGCCCAGGTCGAGCGCCTTTGCAAAGTCGACGATCCAGCTCTCGCGGCCTGCTCTGACTGAAGGATTCCGTAGAAAAAGAGACTGTTCTCAGCTCGACTTCAGACCGGATGAACTCGGATTTCTTAAATTGGGACGAATGCCGTCCCGATATGACGGTAGACGGCCACGCGAGCGGCTACCCGTGTCGAAGTGCTTATCAGGAAGGCGCCTTGCTCCTGATCTAGGCCTCGGGTAGCAGCCCGCATACAATCCATTCCCTTCAGAGCCAACATATCTCGGAGCTTTGCTCCGGGCTGTGTTGATCAAATCAAACGGGCCGGTTTTCGCGTCGCAGGTCAATTCATATAGCACCGCACGGGCAGGTCGTTCGCGAGAGCCGCCAAGCATCTATTGCAGCTCGTACAGGAAGCCTCTACTATCTCGCCGCTCTTTATTTTCCCCACGAGATACGGATCGCGTATGAAGGGACGGCACATCGCTATGAAATCGACCTCTCCCTTTTCAATTGCGTCCTCCATCCTCCGGACGCTCCTCCATCCGCCGACGGAGATAAGGGGGATATCCCTCGCGAAGGGTCTGATCGCCTTCGCGGCCTCGAGATTGTAAGCTTCGACGAAGGCGACCTCTTCCTGCTTGTTTTCAAGCGCCGTCTGTACGCGCCGCTTCTGGTCCTCGGGGAAGATCGCCAGCATTTCCCGAACGGGCACATTCCCTCTGCACATGTTCCATGGCGAAAGCCGAGAGGTCCCGCAGCTGATCTCCAGACCATCCACTCCGAGACCGAGAAGGCGTTCGGCGTAGTCCTGAGCCACGGTGGGGGTGATGCCCTCTTCGGGCGTGTAATCGTCGGAGTTGAGCTTTATTATCAGGGCCTTGTCCGAGGGCAGGACCTGCCTTGCGCCCTCGACGATCTCCTTGAGCAGCCGGAATCGTCCTTCATCCGAGCCTCCCCAGGAGTCTTCGCGATGGTTGTAGTAGGGCGAGAGAAACTCGTTGATGAGGTAGCCGTGAGCCGCATGGACCTGGACACCGTCGGCTCCCGCTTCGTCGGCTCTTCGGGCGGCCATGACGAAGGCTTCTATTACTTCGCGAATCTCGTCCTCGCTCATAGGCGGATCGGAGGAAGGGCCCAAGGGAAGGCGGCCGATCGTCTCTGCGCTCGCCTGCAGTCCCGCGTGCCCCAATTGGAAGATGATTTTCCCCTCGTGACGATGGGCGGACTCGACCAGGAGGCGTAGACCCTGAATCATCGCATGACTGTGGATGCCCAATTGCCCCGACCGCGACTTCCCCAGGGGATGGACGAACATCTGGGGCGATATCATCAGGCCCGTTCTTCCCTTCGACAAGGCAAGGGTCTTCTTTACTATCCGTTCCGAGACCTCCCCCGAGTCCGTATCGAAGTTATCCTCGCATGCCGAGGACACGAAACGGTTCTTCACCTCGAGCCCGCCTAAGTTGAACGGGCTGAATAACAGCGACATAGCATCCCCCTCGAATCCCGACTTTACAGCCTTGCCATCGGGCCGTCTTGAATAAACCTGCTATGGATGCCGCGTGGAGATGACTCGTAGCCATGGTCGGCATCGCCTATAATCTGGTAATATGGATCGCTCGGAAAGGCGCGCGATGAAGGAGAAGACGGGGCTCTCGGACAATGGCCGGCTCAATGGATATATCTATTACTGGAACAACCAATCCTTGCTCCTGCTCGGGGCTTTCGAGGCGGCGATGCATCGGCATTATCCGATGGAATTGCACCTGGCCCTTGAAAGACCGTGTAGGCTGGATTTTGGCACGGGCTGGAAGGAGTTCCGAACGGTCGTCATCGAATCCAATCGAGCCCACCGTTTCGACGGATCGGGGGGGTGGCAGGCGCTCTTGATGATAGACCCGGCTTGCGAGGCGGCCGTATACCTGAGGCGGGAAGCATTGCGGGGAGAAAGCTTTCGAGGGCTGGACGCGGAAAAGCTGGATTCCTTCATCGCCGCGTTCTCGGAGTATAAGGAGCGGGCGCACCCCTACGAGGAAGCGCAGGCCCTATGCAACGATCTTCTGCGTTCGCTCTCCGACGAATCGGCCTATCTCGAGCAGTCCAGTCCGAGGATACGCGAGATCATGAAAATACTCAGATGCCTTCCCGAGAAGAAAATATCGGCCGAGGAATTGGCGAGACGCATCGGTCTCTCGGAGAGCCGCATGGCCCATGTCTTCAAAGAAGGGACGGGCATCCCTTTGAGGCCCTTCCTCCTGTGGCTGAGGCTTATAGAAGCCGTCAAATATATCTTCCAGGGTATGACATTCACCGATGCGGCCTACGAAGCGGGCTTCGCCGATTCCGCCCACTTGAGCAGAACCTATAAATCGATGACCGGCCTCAATCTCTCCGATCTTTTGAGACGCTCTCCGTCGATCCGGATTATTACAAGTCTGAATCGTCTTTGATTCCAACCAGAGAC
>CAYNFM010000011.1:0-58748 GCA_964396415.1 uncultured Treponemataceae bacterium
CGCCGCATACTTTCAAAATGCCCCAGCTCCGGTGTAAAATCAACAGGATGCGAGGTTCTTTGCGGTGAACACACGAAAAGCATGGAGGCTCCCTGCTAAGGCGTCGCTTATCGCCGTCCTTGTCCTCGCTGTCCTGGGGGCATCTTCCTGTACGCGTATGGGCGGATCCTCGCTCAGGCTCCAGGCCAATCCCATCCTCACGGGCGGCATCGGCTGGGCCGTCGTCAAGGACGCCTATGTCCGCCTCAAGGAGGGGCCCTCGGATTCGACCAGGGACCTGGACCATCTGAGGCGAGGGAGCGTGCTCAGCCTCGATGCCCGCAAATTCGGAACGGGCGACGACCCGATGGCGCCCGACGAGCCGGAAATCTGGTACGGCGTCGAGTCGGAGGGCGCCAAGGGATGGGTCAGGGAATCCGAGCTCGACGTCTACGACTCCAGGGCGCAGGCGGAGACGGCCGCGGCGCGCTACCGATAGGCGGAACAGGCGCGGGCGAATTCCGAGCAGAGATAGAAAGAGCCCGCGACGAGGAGGGGCAGCCCCAGCGCGGCCGCTTCCTCGCGGGCCAGGCCGATCGCCTCGACGTGGTCGGGCACTATGCGGAAGCGCGCCCCGGTCTCGCCGAAGCTCGAGGCGAGGGCTTCGAGGTCGCCGCGCTTGAAGCTTCCCGGCCTGGTCAACGTTATCCGGTCGAACTCGGGCGCGAGAGTCGCCGCCATCGAGGCGTGCCTCTTGTCCTCGGCGCAGGCGAAGAGGAGGGCCCTGGGTCCCGGGAAAAGAGTCGCGAGGCTCTTCAAGGACAGGCCGACCGAAGCGGGGGTATGGGCGCCGTCGAGGATCACGGGAGGCTCGAGATCGAGTATCTGGAAGCGGGCGGGGAGGAAGGCCCGAGAGAGGCCGAGGGCCGCGGCGTCGGCATCGAGCGAGGCTTCGACTTCGGCCGCAGCCAGAATCGCCAGGGCCATGTTGTCGGCCTGGATGGCGCCGACCATGGGCGTGCGAGCCTCGACGCCGCGGGGAAAGCGCGCGGCTAAAGGGGAAAACGGCGCGAAGCCGAGGCGGGCGGCCGTTCCGGCGCGGCTTATGGATACTTCGCTCGCCGCGGCGAGGAAGGGCGCCTCGCGAAGCGGGCTGCCCCTCTCGGCGCAGGTCCGCGCGAAGACCGCCCTCGCATCGGGGCTTTGGCGGCTGATGTAGCAGGGCCTGCCCGGCTTGATGATGCCCGCCTTCTCCGCGGCGATGAGCTCGATGCTGTCCCCCAGCCACTCGGTGTGCTCCAGCTCGATGGGCGTGATCACGCTCGCCGCGGAATCGACGACGTTGGTCGAATCGAGACGGCCGCCGAGACCGGTTTCTATAATGGCGCTTTCGCAGCCGGCTCGCCTGAAGGCGCAGAAGGCGATGAGGGTCGTGAGCTCGAAGTAGGTGGGCAGCTCGCTCCCGGGGAAATCGAGGGGGCCCTTGCCCTCGACGAGGGGCAGCACTTCGGAAGCCGCCGCGAGGATGAGCTCTTCGGGCATCTCGTCGCCGGCGAGGCTCAGCCTCTCCTTCCATCTGAGGAGGTGGGGGCTGGTGTAAAGGCCGACCTCGCGGCCCGAGGCCTGGAGCATGCGGGCGATCATCGCCGAGACCGAGCCTTTGCCCTTGGAACCCGCGACGTGGATCGTCCGATACGAGGCTTGAGGATCGCCGAGGCTTTCGCACAACGCGCGCATCCGGTCGAGCTTGAAGACGGTCTTCTGCCCCTTCTCGACGTTCACGAAACCGAGGAGGAAGGAGTAGAGCTCCTCCGAATCGGCGAAGCGCGCGGCCATGCTGCCCTAGGATGCTTATTCGGCCGAGCGCGGGTCAAGTGGGGAGGCGAAGCTTGGCGTAGAGTACGGAAAGGGGCCAATCGATCGAGGCCCCGCCGACGGCCATCGCCTCGGCGATGGCCGCGATGTCGCCGGCCGCGAAAAGATCGGCGAGGGCCGAGCCGTAGGGGGAGGCGGGCGAAAGCCAGGACTCGATCCGGCTTTTCGCAAGCCGACGCGGATAGCTTTCGCGCCTGACCGTGACCTCGAAATCGAGGCCCGATTCCCCGAGCGCGGCTTCCAGGTCCCTTCTGTCCATCCCGAGAGAGCTCAGGTCCCGTCTCGCGTAGAATCCATCCTCGAAATCGAGGAGCCTGGCCGCGAGTTCGGGTTTCAGGCCCTTCGCGAAAAGCTCGGATAACCGCGCCCCCTCGCGGAATAGCGTTTGCGCGATGAGCACAGTCGCGCCGGGCAGGGCCCGGCCCAGGTCGACCAGCGACGCGGATAGGCGGGAGATCGACCCATCGGCGGCGAGGAAGCCCGACGTGAACGAATCGCGTCCGACCGCCAGGTCGAAGCGCGAGAAGCCGAAGGCCGCCTCCAACGCGGCGGCGTCCAAGGCCGAGCCCTCCGGCCGACCATGAAGGGGCAGGACGGCCACGAGCGGCCGCTCGAGCTCGGGGAGGGTCGACGCGTACTGCTCGATCAGGCTCGCTTCCGCGGCATCGCCGGCCGCCGCCGCCACCGTGCCTTCGGGGCAACGGCGCAGGGCCTCCCAGACGAGATAGCCTTCGCGCGCGTCGATGACTAGGACGCGGTCGCTGCGCTTGGGAGATGCGATGTCGTAGAGCGCGCGCCGGATGAGGGAGAGCCGGGCGGGCGCGGAGCTCTCCGCCCTGGCGCGCCATTCGGCCTTTCCCTCGCCCATCTTGGACCAGGCGAACTCCTCGCCTTCGAGGCCCGCCCCGGCCGTCTGGGATTCGTAGAGGGCCGCCAGCTGCGCTTCCCGCCTTTCGAGGACCGCGGCTCGTCGTTCGCCTTCGATGCCCAGGGCTCCGGGTCGATAGAAGACGCGGCCCCGCAGGCTCTCGGGCAGGTACTCCTGGGCTACCCAATGGTCGCGATAGGCGTGCGGGTAGAGATAGCCTTCGCCGTGACCGAAGCCCTTGGCGTCTCGGCTCGCGTCCTTCAGGTGGGCGGGCACTTCGGCGGCCTCAGCCTCGACGGAGGCGAGCGCGTCGAAGTAGCCGAGGGCGGAGTTGGATTTGGGCGCGGTCGCGAGGTAGACGGCGGCGTGGGCGAGATGGTACTGCCCCTCGGGCATGCCGACGCGATCGAAGGCCTGGGCGCATGAGAGTACGACCTGGACCGCCGAGGGATCGGCCTGGCCGACGTCCTCGCAGGCGGAGATGAGCATGCGCCGCAAGGCGAAGCGCGGGTCCTCTCCCGCGTAGACCATGCGGGCCAGCCAGTAGAGGGCGGCGTCGGGATCCGAGCCCCGCAGGCTCTTGATGAGGGCGCTCGCCGCGTCGTAGTGGTAATCGCCGTCCTTGTCGTATAGGACGGCCCGCCTCTGGATGCTCTCCTCGGCCGCCGCGAGGCTCACGCGTATGGTCGCGTCCTTCGCGGGAGGCCAGGGCTCGGCGCTGGTCTCGACCGCGAGCTCGAGGGCGTTGAGGAGGCTGCGGGCGTCCCCGTCCGATACCTCGACGATGTGCTCGAGGGCGCCCTCCTCGAAGTCGACCTTCCATCGGCCGTAGCCCCGCTCCTCGTCGCCTAGGGCGGCGTCGGCGATGCGGCGGAGATCGACGGCGTCGAGGGCCTTGAGCTGGAAGACGCGGGACCGCGAGACCAGGGCCCGGTTGACCTCGAAGAAGGGATTCTCGGTGGTGGCGCCGATGAGGAGTATGGTGCCGTTCTCGACCCAGGGCAGGAGAGCGTCCTGCTGGGCCTTGTTCCATCGGTGCACCTCGTCGACGAAGAGCATCGTCCTGCGGTCGTAGAGCTCGCGATGCCTCTTGGCTTCCTCGATGGCCGCCCTGATGTCGGCGACGCCGGCGAGGACGGCGTTGAGGGTGACGAAGCGGCTGGCCGTCGTGTTGGCGATGACCCGCGCGAGGGTCGTCTTGCCGGTGCCGGGCGGGCCGGAGAGGAGTATCGAGGAGAGCTGGTCCTTTTGGATCGCGCGGCGAAGGAGGCGTCCGGGCCCTACTATGTGCTCCTGTCCCGCGAATTCCTCGAGGCTCCGCGGCCGCATCCGCGAGGCCAGCGGCTCCGCGGAAGAAGCGCCGCGCGAGCCGCCGCCGCCTTGGGCCGAGAAGAGCGTATCGCCCGTGGCTCGCCTACTGGGCGGACCATCCCGACCAGGAGCTGCCGTTCCAGATGCTTTGATAGAGCCCGTGGTAGGTCGTGCTCGAGTATCCGGGCACGATGCAGACGAAGAGAGGATGGAAAGTCAGATTGGTAGCGGGATCCGTGTAACCGCTCGAATCGTAATAGAAAGACAGTACCGGGAAATTCTGCACCGTCGTGGAATAGATGGCCTCGCCGCCCGCGATATCAAAGGAAACGTTCGAGCCGCCGTTGCTGAGATTGTTCCAGGTTCCTTCGAAATAGCCCGACGCCGCCGTGATGCCGACGGCGTCGGTCCCGACGATAAGGGTCGTCAACGGGGCCGTGGACGATGGAACCTCGAAAACCTGCCAGAGGGGGATGGAAGTCGGATTATTTTCGGTCCCATCGTTGCGGTATATGTTTCCGTTCTTGGTCGAGATATAGACGAACCTACCGGGACTGCCCGTCAGGGTGCCCCCGGTACAGGATATCGCCCAGATCGTGGTGGCATTCGGTATAATGGAAGCGAAGCCCGGGTAGAAGGAGGAAAGCGAATTCACGGCGTCGGCGCCGGCCGGATCGGTCCCGCCGCCATAAAGGCTATCTTCGGAGGCGAACCAATACTTGCCGTTTGCGTCGCTTACGACGCCGCGAATGGATTTATCGTAATCGCTCGTCGGAGACGGAGAGAATCCGCCATCGCCGCCTTTGACTTGAACGAAGGACGAGGACGAGGGCTTGTAATAGTAGAGCGTATAGACGCTCGCGCCCGGCGTGGAGGGGTCTGTGGGGTTTAAATCGTAATTGTGGTTTTCGGCGTAGAGGTCTCCCTTCGAAGTAATGAAAAGGGCATCGAAGACGTTGACGGTGGAGGAATTGTAGGTCTGCGTCGGCAGGCCAGTCAGCGCAGTCCATGTGTTGCCGTCCGTCGACGAATAGACTTTTACGGTAATGTTCGGCTCGGTGCCGGTTTGGACGAGGGCGTAGATAGTTCCCGTGGGCCCCGAGCAGACCGCGCTGCTGAGGACATAGCTCGTCGAGGGCGGATTGCCGATGGCCACCTTCGACCAGCTGTCCTGTCCGACGACGCTCCTTTGGAGCGTCGCGATCGCCGCGTAATAGTAGCCGCCGCAACGAAAGGCGCTCATTACGGGAACCTCTTGGAAAACGGTCGTGCCCACCTGCTGCTTCTCTTCCTGTACGTTCTTGAATATCCCGTAGTCGTTGTTACAGGAGGCCGTTAGAAGGGCGATGAGTATCGACGCCGCGCCGAGGATGCGCCTTATAGCTTTCATTCGGGTCTCCTAGATGTGATAGACGGCCGCTAGCGAGGTCTCGACGAAGCCGCCATAGGCGCTCAAGCCGCTGCTGGCGCCGTAGTGGATTTCCGGCACGAACCAAAAGCTTGCCTGGAGGCCGACGCTCCACGAAGGGGTGGCCCGCCAATACGCGCCGCAGCCGGCCTTGGCGAAGGGGTCTATCATGCCGTAGTTATTGTAGCGCATGAGGTAGCCTCCCGCCTCGCCGAGGAGGGAGAACTCGAAGGGAAGCTTGGCCCACCAATAGGCCGTGGTAAAGCCGATCGGCGCGGTGAAGAGCCACAGCCCGCCGATTGTGGGATTGAAGGCTCCCGCGATGTCGCCTCCGATTCCCAGACCCCTGGCGATGAAGTACTGATACGAGAACGAGAAGCACCCGCCCAAGTTTAAATTTCCGACTCCACCGCCTTCGTTTGGAAGGATGAACGCGGGAATCTGCAAGCCGGCCGCCAAGCCGATTGTCTGTTCGCCCGGCAGGAAGGGATTGACCGACCCATTTGTATCGGAGGTGGCGCTTCCGGCGCTGGGACCCGAACCCGGGCTCGGGTTTTTGTTCCCGCCCGGCGAATCCGCCGCGAGGGGCGATACCGGCACGAGGAGGAGCGCCGCGAGGACGAGAGTCGCAGCGCCGTATGGCTTCATGATGCCTCCGTTCATAGTCTCCGGAATATAGCATGGCGAGGATACATTGAAAAGTCTCGGGCGGGCTTCGAGGTTACGCCACTGGCCGCGTCTCGCGCTAGAGTGTAGAGTATGGCCAGCAAACCGGATCGGGAGGGAAACGCGATGAAGAACGTCTTCATTCCCGCGGGCGATAAGGGGATCGGCTCCGAGCTCCTGGAGCAGCTGCGCATTTACGGGATCACTGTTCGGGAGGTCGAGGGCCTCGTCGACGTCGCGCGCCTCACCGCGTCGATCGGCACGGGGCTCTTTCTCGTCGATGCCGCGCGAATCGATAGGGACCCCGGCTTCGTCGCCGATATCGGACGGATCAAGGAGAGCCTGGGCCCCTCCCTGCGCATTCTCTTCTACTCCGATAAAGACGATTTCGAGTCGAGGCTCAAGACCGTGCGGGCCGGGGGCGAGGCCTTTTTCCAGCTTCCGGTGGATGCGGTCCGATTGGCGGACAAGATCGATGCCCTCTTCAACGAGCGCGAGGCCGAGCCCTTTCGCGTCCTCATCGTGGACGACGATCCCGAGCAGGTCGAGTACAATTCCACGGTCCTCGCGCGCGCGGGGATGGTGACCGCCAGCGCGACCGATCCCAAGCAGGTGATTCCCCTCCTCGTCGAGACCAAGCCGGACATCATCCTCATGGATATGTACATGCCCGGGTGCACCGGGCCCGAGTTGGCGGGCATCGTGAGGCAGAACGAGGCCTTCGCCCCGATACCGATCATATTCCTCTCGGTCGAGCGCGACTTCGAGAAGCAGATATCGGCGATCCGGCGAGGCGCGGACGAGTTCCTCGAGAAGCCGATCAAGCCCGAGCATCTGGTGAGCAGCGTCGCGATTCGCGCCGAGCGCACCCGCGCGATCCGCTTCTACATGGAGCGCGACTACCTCACCGGCCTCCTCAACCATACGACGATCACCGACAGGCTCGCGAACGAGGTGCTTCGCGCGCGGCGCACGGGCTCGGTCATATCCTTCGCGAAGATCGATATCGACCGCTTCAAGGGAGTCAACGAGCGCTACGGCCATCTCACGGGCGACCGCATCCTGCGGAGCCTGTCGCGCCTCCTCACCGAAAGGCTCAGGCGCACCGACATCGTGGGCCGCTTCGGCGGGGAGGAATTCGGCGTCATCCTCCCGGGGGCGGACGACCGTTGCGCGGCGCGGCTCATCGACAAGATCCGCGACGGCTTCGGCCGCCTGTCCCACCGCTTCGAGGACGCGTCCTTCAGCCTGACGCTCTCCGCCGGCATAGCCTCGTACCCCGATTTCGTCGGCCCCGCCGACATGATCGACGCCGCGGATCGGGCGCTGCGCAGGTCCAAGGAGTCGGGCCGCGACACGGTGAGCATCGAATCATCGCGCTAGCCCGTGCGGCGCTTGGATCGGGCGAATTCCCGCCAGACGAGGGCGGCGAAAGGATCCGCGCCCAGGCGCAGCTTGAGGAGGACGAGCGCGCAATCGCGAAAGGATGCCCTGGGCGGCCCGATCCGCTCGGCCAGGGCGAGGGCGAGGGGCGGATCGGCCGGCTTGCAGAGGAAGACTCCCAGGCCGGCCTCGAGGGGCGGATCGGCATAGCTGGGCGCGCGCGCGCGAAATGCATCGGCCGCGCGCGCGCGGAGCGGCGCCAGGGGCCCTCCTATCGCGAGGTACAAGAGACCGCGCGATACGACGAGCCCCGACGAGGAAAAGGATCCGTCGATGCCGTCCCAACATGCGTCCAGCGCGCGCGGCTCGATCCCGTCGCCCGGCGCGGCGAAGGCTAAGGGAATCGTCTCGGGGAAGGCGAGCGCGGAACCCTCGCCGAGTCCGGCGAAGAGGCCGCGCCGGAAAAGCGCCAGGTCCCGGGCGACGTTTCCGGGCGGCTCCAGGGCGATCATTTGCATCCGCACGGATTCATGATACAATCGAAACCCATGAAGCGGAAAGTCGAGCGCCTTGCGCAGTCGATCACGGACATCATCTCGGCCTGGGAGTCGGTCGAATGCGTAACGCTCGGCGAGCATTCGGAGTCGGACGAACTGGATCCCTATTTCGCCTTGGTCGTCGACGTGTACCTGCGGGCCGCGCCCCCGGCATCGGAGGAGAGGCAAGGCGCCTTCGCCAAGGCGGTGGGCCAGCCGGGCGCCTTCGAAAGCTCGGCTTCGCGATCCAAGGACCGCTTCTTCATAGACGGACTGCCCGTTCGCGTCGAATACAAGAGCGTGGCGATGATCGACGACGTCGTCGCCCGCTGCAAGGGGCCCGATTCGCAGATAGTGTGGATCTTCAAGAATTCCGGTACTTACATGTTCTATAGGCTCATCAACTCCCGCATCATGTACAGCAAGGCCGATTGGGTCCAGAAGGTGCGACGGGACTTGACGGAGCTCCCCGAGACATTCTGGGAGGGACTGGCCGAGGCCTGCCTCGCCAAGATGGAACATTATCTCGTCGACTTGGGCGCCGCGTCCTTCAGCGACGACGGCTATTTCTACAATGTCTCGCTCGCGGGTTTCATCCGCTACGCGGCCGCCTCGCTCTTCACGGCCAATAAGCGCTTCGAGCCCTCCCACCGATACGTGTCGGGCCAGTTGCGCCGGCTCAAATCCCTGCCGGATAATTTCATCGGCCGATGGGAAACCCTGCTGCGCTCGGACCTGGACATAAGCCGAAACCAAAAATACGAAGTCGCCGAGCTCATCGCCCGAAGCGTGCTCGCCCTGGGATGAGGGCCGCTCGCGCGAAGCGGCTCGCCGCGTCCCGATTCCTCTTCCTGGCGGCGGCCTCGCTCGCAAGCTTCTCGTGCCGCATCCCGGCAGTCGGCGGCTTCCCCTGGGAAGACGCTTCCGGCGCCTCGATGCCCTTCACCCAAAAAGCGTCCTGGCCCCGCGGGGAGGAAGGCCATTTTACCGCGGGGCGTCGCTCGAACGCCTATGTCCTCGAAAGGAGCTTCCTGGCCCCGGCCGGCTCCGCGCTCGTAGTTTCGGTCGGCAGCGGTACCGTCGGCGCGGCGCCGACGCTGATCAGGCTGGTCCTCGGCCCCGCTCGCGACGCCTCCTCGCCGACGCCGGGTTCCTCCTTTTCCCTCCAAGCCGAGCGCGAGTCCTTCGTCCTTCCATTCTCGACGAGTTCGCGCATCGCGTCCTTGGGCGTCGAGTCGGAAGGCGGCGGCGATTTCACGATCGAGTCCATCGAATCGGTCTCGGCTTTCAGGGGCTTCGATCGCGGCGGTCCCCGCCTTCGGGTTTCCGGGGACTTTTCCTACGCCGCCGTCGGCGGCGACGAGGAGCTTGTCATACATAGGCCCTTCGCGGGACTGAAGTCGGATCGCGCAGGACTCCTGATCGATTACGGTCCGTCGCCGCGCGGCGACGCCATGCGGCTCGACGCCTTGACCGAAGGCGGAAGGGCCCTGGGCTTTACGATTCGCGCAGAGCCCGGCGGGGCCAGGATGGCCCTGGACGCCGGCCTCCTCCCTCTCGACGCGGCGGGCATCAGGCTTCGGATACCCGAGGGCATGGAGGTCAAGGCCTTCTACGCCGCCGAGCTCGACGCGGAGGATTACGATCTGGCGGACCTGGGCAGGGTGCTTCTCGACGGAGCGCCGCTCGGCGCCTATTCGGTCTATCGCTGGGACCTCCTGCCCTCGGTCCTCGTTTTCGATTTCAAGGATTATGCGACCCAGGACAGGTACTTGAAGCGCCTGGCCTTCTTCGCGGAAAAGCTCGGCTTCAGGGGGAAAATCCTCTCGGACCGGGAATTGGCCTCGATGCGCGGATGGAACGCCCACGATTACGGTCCCGACGGACTCGCCGATTTTTTCCGCGCCGCCCGCGAGAAGGGCTTTCCCTTGAGGGCGGAAGAGATCGAGCTCGAGGGCGTACTGCTGCGAGCGGGGATAATCAGGATGTCGGAGGGAAGGATCGGCCCGGGGGAAGGCGCGATGATCTCGATATCTCGCGAGTCGAGCGAGGCCCTCCGCTGGACCTTCGCCGTGCACGAATCGGCTCACGCGATCTTCTTTTCCGACGCGGGCTATCGCGCCTTCGCCCGTTCCCTCTGGTCCTCCCTCGACCGGCGGGAGAAATGGTTCTGGAAGACCTACTTCGGCTGGGCGGGCTACGACGTCGCGTCGGACTATCTCATGGGCAACGAATTCCAAGCCTACCTCCTCCAGCAGCCGACCGCCGACGCCGAGGAATACTTCACGAAGCGCAAGGCTCCCGAGCTCCTCAAGAGGCACCCCGAGCTCAAGGAGAAAATGGATTCCTATATGGCGGAGTTCGGCGCTTCGTTCCAGCAACGCGCGAAGACGCTCGAGGCCTGGCTGTACGGGAAGTACGGCGTGGAAGCGGGCCGGACCATCCTGGTCACGAGGGCCGGGGGCTAGGCCTTCGATTCTTCCGACAACGCTTCCTCCACGGTCTCGATCGCCCAGGAGCGAGTCGTCTCGAGCAAGGAGGCCGCGTCGATGCCGCCGGACGCAGCCTCGCGCTGGAAGGCGCTGGCCGAGGGGAGGAGGGTAGTCCATAGATCCTTCTGCTCCGGGCCGAGGGACCCGAGGTAGCTTATCGCGGGGTCGCGCGGCGGGGGCAGGGCGCGGAGCTCGTCCGCGTAGCGCCTGAGGAAGTCCGAGGCGGGGCAGGGAGCGCTCCCGGCCGCGAACACCCGGCGCAGCTTGGTCGCTCTCCTGGGAAGGCCCCTGGGCGTCCTGATCCCTACGCCCTTGCCCTCGAGGGGTATTATTTCCATTTCCGATCGGGCGGCGAAGCGCTCGAGGTGCTCGCGGTAGGCCATGAGCGGCTTGGTCAGATAGCGCGAATAGGTCTCGCCCGACGGGCCTATCCCGATTTCCCTCTCCAGGTCCGAACCGCGAAAGAGGAAGCCCGAGAAGAGGGCCTCGAGCGGAGCGAGCCTCGAGTGGGATTGCCCGAAATACCCGTAGATGTAGGCGCCGCGGGCGTAGCTCTTGCCCTCCGGATAGGAAAAATCGGCTCCCGCGAGCAGAGTCGACTCGGCGCCGAGGGCTTCCGCGAGGGAGAGCGCGGCGTGCGTGACGTTGCCGCCGGACGTGTCGAGGGCTGGGAAGGGCCTCCAATGGCTCGATACGTAGGCGCAGAAGGGATGGCCGGACGAGAAGAAGCGTACGGAATTGCCCAGGCGGCAGAGAGTGGAGGGAGATGCGAGGTCGAGTATCAAGGGAAGGCCATCCGCGATGCCGCCGAGGAAATGGTAATAGCTGATGTGCTGGCAGTCTATCGAGACGACGGCGTCCGGCACGAGCCCCTTGCCCATGAGGACGGGCAGGCTGGTATCCGTCGCTATGACGAAGACGCCGCTCGCCTTCGCGTCGCGCAGGGCGGGAATCTGGTCCTCCAGCGAGGGGCCCGCTGCCGTAACCGCGGCCCTGCGGATGGGAGGCAGGGGCGCGGAGGAGCGTTCGGCCATGAAGAGGTTGCGGACCGCGTTCTTGAACCAGAGCTTGCCGAAGAAGGCTTGAACGCTATAGTCGTCCGAAATGCTGCCGAGGACAGTCTTGAGGGTGTCGGCCGCCCTCATGAAGGCCTCGGGCTCGAGATCGACGCGGCCGCGCAGGGGAAGGCTTCGTATGTCGCCCGATAGGGGGGGGATGTACATCGACAGTATCGCCTCGCCGAGCGTCTCGGGGCTCGGGTCGAGGAGGAGGGAAAAGCGCTCGTCGATGAAGAGCTCCGAAAAATCGAGCTCCTCGAGGAGGGAGCGCAAAAGGGGAGCGGAGTACTCGACTACCAGGAGCCCGGTCGTGGAGCTGGAGGCCAGGTAGCGCTTGAGCAGGTACCCGGCGCCCAGGCCGAGAGCGACGATGAAGCCTCCGGCGGGCTGCGCGCGCTCGAGCCTCTCCGCCTCGCGTTCCGGATCGACGAGGGAATGCAGGGGCGATTCCCTCTCGGCTCGGCTCACGACGGGGACGGGAGCTCCGCTCCTCGCGACCCTGATCGAGAGGGAAGGATCGGAGATCGCATCGAGCAGCCTGTCGCCGAGGCTTTGGTCCGAGCGCGAGAGCGCCAGCAGGTTGCGGCGGAATACGAGATCGCTCACGAGGCGAACCTCCTCTCGAGGTCGGAGAGAAAGCTCTCGCAGCGATCGGCGAGATCCCGCGCGGACTTTCGGGGCTCGCCTCCCGAGAGGATGGCGCGCCTGGCCGCGGCGTAGTCGACTATGTCCACGGAGCGCAGCAACTCGCGGACGAGGCCGCTCTCGGGAAGCCTGCCGGCGGACATTCCGTCGGAGGCCTCGATGGCCCTCCGGCGCCAGGCGGCGATGCGCGAGGCGAGTATGGACAGCCTTTCGTCCCGCCCCGGGATGGGCGATTCCTCGACGCAGAGGGCTCGCGAACGCGAGGCTTCGGTCCCCATGAGAGTCTCGACGCCTTCCCCGTCGAGACTCTCGAAGCCCCGCAGCGGAACGGGCGAGGGGCTCAGGCGGAAGAGCCTTCCGGCGAGCGAGGCCGAATCGAGGGAAAGGGCGGAAGCGTAGGCGCTCAGGCTGCGCGAGCTGCGCCACGGCTTTTCGGGAAGGGCGATGGGCATCGACTCGGCGACCCTCGCCCAGGCGCCTCCTTCCGAAGGATGGAGGCGCGAGATCCCCGAGGAGAAGTGGGCATCGAATCCGTGGGGACGCGCATGGTCGGCCGTACCGAACGCCGCGAGGTCCAGGCCCGCCGCGAGGATGGGGCCCATGCCGATCCTGGAGGCCAGGCGGAGGGCCGTGCCGCTTACGGTGCCGTGGGCCGGCAAGGCGAGCGAGGCCCCGAGGAAAGGCAGTAGGTCCGACTCGGCGAATGATCCTTGATCGAGGATTAAAAGG
This sequence comes from uncultured Treponemataceae bacterium, assembly GCA_964396415.1. Taxonomy (GTDB): domain Bacteria; phylum Spirochaetota; class Spirochaetia; order Treponematales; family Rectinemataceae; genus UBA1306. The sequence goes on from CAYNFM010000011.1 coordinate 12,951, forward strand.
CCGGAATCCCTATAAATCGAGGAGGAGGGGAGGGCGGTGAGGGGGGCGGCGATCGGAAGGGGCCGGGAGGCGAGCGGATAAAGGTGGAGACGGCTCCAAAATCCTCCGTCGGTGGCTACGACGATATCGGGCTCGATGCCGGCGAAGCGGCAGGCCGATAGGGCGGAGGAAACGGCGATCGTCGCGAAGCGCCCCTTGAGGCGAGAGAGCTCGCGCAGGCTGCGCTCCAGGCTGGGCCCGGCGGCGGCCACCAGGATCGGGAATCCCGTAGGCCGCACCGTAAAGGCGCGCTCGATGAGCGTGAAAGAGGCGCAGGCGTTGGCGATCCAGTCGCATCCGGAGGATTTTACCGTCGCCGTCGAGGATGCCAGCCTGTCGAGCGAGTCCTTGACGGCCTTCCTCGCCGAACTGGCGACCTCGGGGAAGGCGCGCGAAGCGGGCTCCCAGTCCAGCACCGCGACTCCCGAGACCGCGTCCTCGTCCAGCGCCGCGTCCAGGAAGGATTCGAGGCGCTGGCCCGATGCGGGATGCCACGACATGCTCGCGAGCTCCGACGAAGCGTCGGAGAATAGCTTCGAGTATTGTATCGAGACGATGCGAGCGCGCGGCAGGAGCTCTCGCAGCACGGGCGAGAGATAGTCGAGGCAAGGTCCCAGCAGGATGACGTGGGAGGGCCTGGACGAGGCGAGCTCCGATTCGACGAAGCGCCGGGCCTCCTTTTCGGGATCGTAGCGCGAGTGGAGCCAGATGCCCGCGGCGGCGCAGGTGGGCGGCCCGCTTCGCGAAGGGCTGACGGAAAAATCCATTATCGCGAAAAGAAGCGCGACAGGTCTTCTCGTGCCAGCTCCGAAGAGGGATCGAAGCCCAGCGCTCGTCCTTCGGGGAAGGGGCCCGAGGCGAGGAAGGGCAATATTCGCCTGAGGGTCTTCTTGAACTGGAAGAGCGCGAGGCCCGGATCGATCGGGGATGCGGAGCCGAGGACGCAGCCTATGGACCGATCGCCGTATGCCCTGGCCGCTCCGCCCTTCGACAGTATCCTGAGGCAAGCGGAAAGGAAGGCGGAGCGGATCGCGGAAGGCGCCAGACCCTGGAAGCGCCGATCTTCCTTCCCATCGGGCGATTCGACGAAGAAGGAAAAGGCCGAGGCCGAAGGATATTTGCGCGATGCCTCGAGCAGATCCCTCGTCGGGTCGGAGACCGGAATCGCGATCGCCGTGGGCGGCAACGAGTCCCCCGCATGAGCCAGGAGGGAGCCAATCCTTTCCTGGGTCCTCGCCGGAGAGGCGTCGATGGACGCGTCGTGGTATACCCAAAGGCCGATGAATCCGGATTCGGGCCGCATGGCGGCGGCGCGAAGGCTCAGGCTCAGCGGAACGCCGAGGATCGGCGCCAGCAGCGCCTTCGCCTCCTTGACGAGAGGCTCGGCTCCCCTCCGGGAGGAAAGCGCCAGGGACATGGGTATTTCGTCTATCGTCCCTGAAGGAAAGCCGTTAAGGGCCGCGGGGGAAAGGAAATCGCCCCTTGGCAGGAACAGGGCGCTGGCCGACAGCCGCATCGACTCGGAGACGGAGGACCAAAGGGCGAGAACGGAGTCGTAGGCGGGGGGCAGGGAAACCAGGCGCCTTTCGAGCTCGTCGATCCTGTCTAAAGGGAATTCCGGAATGCTCGGGGGACTGAGGACCTCTTCGAAGGGCGCTTCCTTCGGCGCGAGGACGGCCTGCGCCGCCATCGCGCGGGAGAAAAGACTCGTGCGCTTCGGCTCGTCCTTGGATGCCGTGCCGCGAATCGCCTTCTCGAGGAGGCTCATTTCACACCAAGCCCAATTCCTCGAATAATTTTTTGTAAGTATCGAAATACTCCGAATTCGCGAATTCTTCTATTTTTTCCTCGGGAAGGGAGTCCAAGAGCTTGTCGAGGTAGGATAGGACGCTCTTGATTTCCGCCTTGAGGCGGTCGCCGTCGTCGGACGGCTCCGGGACGCTTCGCGCGACGGGGGCTTCCGAGAGCGCGATGGGCGGCGATTCGGGCTTGGGCGAGCCCTCCTGCTCGACCTCGAGCACGAGGTCCTCTTCCTCCTCGAGGGGAAGGGCCTCTTCGACGGCCTCGGGATGGACGTCGAATTTCCCGGAGGCGTCGAATCCTTCTTCATGAAGGTTGATATCGGAGAAGTCGGGTTCTTCGATCTCCGGGACGGGCTCGAGGAATTCCGCGTCGACCGCGCTTTCCTCGGCGGCGTAGCCGGGACCGGTTTCGATCCCCAGCGTCAATTCCTCGGCGGAGGAATCGAGTTCGCCCGCGGCGAGCGGCAACTCCTCGTCTATCTCCAGCCGGGGCTCGGTCTCCTCGGTCTCGAGACTGAAGTCGGATAGATCGGGCTCGACGAGGGGCTCGTCGCCCAAGGGGGCGCCATCGAGCGTCATGACGCCGGCATCGAGCGACTCGCCGCTTTCGAGGTAGGAAGTGTCCTCCGGCGCGGCGGTCATGGGCGTGACGCCTTCCTCGACGACGAGGCTGAGCTCCGCCGCCTCGGGCTCGAGGGGCTCGAGCCCGATTTCGTCGACGCTATCGCTTTGCCCCAACCGCACTTCCTCTATGGCCGGCTCGGCATGCGGCGAAGGCAGGTCCTTCGCTAGCCCCTCGGCCGTCGCATAATCGCCGGATTCGGGCAGGAGGGTCTCGTCGAGGAGACTGGAATCATGGATTTCGGTCGATTCGGCGGCGAGAGCCTCGGCTTCGATATCGATCGGCACTTCCGCCTCGGCGATCTCCTCGGTAAAATCGGCGGTATTGAGGATGTTGTCGAGCTCGTCTCCCGTGAGGGCGATCGTCTCGTCCTCCTCCTCGTCGAAGAAGCCGCCGGGGGCGGATTCCTCGGCTTCTTCGGGAAGAGTCTCGGCGGTCTTCGTCGCCGGGGGAGCGGCCGACCGCATCACGTCGCCGATCTGGGTCTTGAGAGAGACGAGCTCTCCCCGGATGGAGGATAGCTCGTCGGCGATCTTGAGCAGTATCTCCGTGGAAAGGTCGGGCCGCGCGGCAGCGACGGGAAGAGACTCGGGTAGCGTCTCGGGAAGGGCCTCGGAAAGATCGCGCTCGACAGCCTCTACGTCGTCGAAGCCGGCGCTCGCGGACCCGGCGGGCGGCTCCGAATTCGGGCTATCGGCAGAGAGAAAATCGTCGAACTCCGTTACCGCCTCGAAGCCTGCCTCTACCGAAACGGGCTGAGGGCCGTTGTCCGAGGCGGGGCTCGAGGAATCGTCGAATTGGAGATCTATATCGAGGGGCTCGAAATCGACGGAGCGTTCCGGTACTCTCGGAAGGGTTCCTGTCTCTTCGCCGCCGAGGAATTCCGCCGTAACGTCGTCCAGACCCGAATCGAGGGCGGCGTCGGCGGCCTGCTCGCTCTCCCGGACGGCGACCGGCTCTTCCTCCGGATTGAGGAATTCGGAGGAAACGTCCTCGATCGACGCGGAACGCGGGGCAGCCGACGCGGACGCTTCGTCGGGAAGGACGGTGGTCGAGGGCTGCATGCTTTCGATGTCCTCCAAGGAGACGTCGATGCTGCTCGATGCGGTGTCTTCTATTTCTTCCATAACCGGAGCGGGCTCCGCGCCGAGGAGCGATTCCTCCAGGGGGGGCATATCCTCGATGTCGGGCAAGGGGCCCGATTCGTCGCTTGGAGAACCGGCGGGCCCTTCGAAATCGGCGTCGAAGGTGCCAAGGAGTTTTTCCTCGTCCTCGGAAAGAAAGGCTTCTTCGGGGGGAGGGGCCGAAACGCCCGGGATATCGAAATCCAGGTCGCTGGAAACGGGCACGGCGACTTCCTCGATGACATCTTGCGGCTCCGCCTTGACCCAAACGCCGTATTGCTCGAGCTCGCCCTTAGGCGGATCGGCTTGCGGCGACGCGTTCTTCGGATCGGAATCGGGACGTATAGCCATGGTTACTCCGTTACGGACGGTCGTTAATATAGTATCGGCAATTCGGCGTCGCGCATTAACCCAGCTTTGCTTCGCCGCTGAACTTCACTGCCGGGTACCAGTGCCCCGATTCGACGCGCAGCTCCGTTCGCGGCCAGGAATCCCGAGGCAAGCCGCATTCTCAAGCCTGCATCCACTCTAAGCGTCATGGTTACGGTTGTCAATAATCGCTTTCGGGAAGGCGGATACAGATAAAGCGCGGACCCCGTCAGGCCGTAAATTATAGTCGATGAGCCTCCTGTACACGAGCGGCGCCAGGGACGCGTCGGCGCCGAGCCGACGCGTCGCGTCGCGCGTCGGATCTTGCCTCGCGATCTCTCTGTACGCCGGGTTTTTCCTCTATTGCGTCCTCTCGCTGCTTTTCGGTCCGGTGGGCCTGCTCGCCTATCGCCGCCTCGAGGCAAGGAAGACGGCTATGGATGCCAATCTCGGCGAGCTCGGAACCATCCGCGAAAGCCTCAATGCCGAGATCGACTCGCTCAAATCGGATCCGGACAGGGCCGCCCTCGAGGCGCGAAGCCTCGGCTACCTTCGAAAAGGCGAAACGGCCGTGATATTGGGCGCCAGATCGGAGAGCGTGCCGACGATCCATTCGGGGAAAGTCCTGCCTTATGCCGAACCCGCGGCCCTGGGCGATTTGGAGCTGAAGGAGATTTGCCTGGGAGCCTTCCTGGCCATGATGGCTCTCCTGCTCGGCCCTCGGAAATCCCGATCCGCCCGCAGGAGGCGCTGACCTGCCGCGAGGCCTCAGGCTATCGGAACATTCTTATCCAAACGGCCGGCCGAACGTAGCTATTGTCCAGCGATACGGCTCCTTGACCGCTGACCTTTACGAAAACGGATTCTTTAACCCCATTGAGACTCGCGCCGTCCTCGGAGAGCGAGAACAGCCACCGCCAGGGCCTCGCGGTCGCGGCGACGATCCGCGCCGATTCCGGATCCAGGCCCGGGCGATAGAAATCGGGCGAATTGGGCTGGTTTTGGAGTATCACCACCTGCGATCCCTCGATCGCGACCCGCAGCGACATTCGGCTGCCGGAGGCGAGCACGGCGAAAGCGCTCCCGTCGGGGAAAATGGAAATCCGGTCGACGTTCTTATCGCCTTTCCAGGTTCCCGCCACGAGGTCGAGGCTGGGCTTGGGATTCGCCGAGGGCGTCGCCGTCGAGCCCGCCTCGCCGGGATTCTCCGCCGGCTGCTCGAAGAGCTTTCTCGCGAGTCGCCTCGAAGCCAGTATGAGATCGCTTAACGACCTAAAGGTCTCCGCGACGCTTTTCTTCTCGCCCGTCGCCACCTTGGTCACGTCGATCGAGAAGACGATGAGCCCGTCCGCGCGATTTGCCTCGGCCGAGAGTACGTAATCGGCGGCGATGGGGGAGGTCGCCTTGGCCACCCCCATCTGGACGGCCGTCTCCTCCTCTTTGACCGCGAGCTCCTGGCCGGCCTTGTCTATGACCCTGAACATTTTCAGTTCCACGACATAGCTGGTAACGAGGCTCTGGAGGGCGGCGGCTTCTCCCTGGTCGAGGCCGTCGCCGCCGAAGTCGGCGACGCGCAGCACTCTCGGGGCCTCCTGAGCCGCTAGGCCGGCGGCAATTGCAATGAGGACGCAAGCGAAGGAGAGAGTCCGCAGGTTTCGGTCGCCGCGCATCGGATTTCCCAGAGACAGCATTAATTCAGAATGCTGCTTTGAGGCTCCTTCGCCTGCCCGGCGTCCTGGCCGGATTGAGCGTCGCCGCTCGAGCCGGCGGGCGGGGCTTCGCCCAGGGTGAGCCCGGGTATGTTCACTTTCAGCGTCGGATCGACTTTATCGTCGGCGCCGAGACTGCGGACCTGATTCCCGAGCTTGTCGATCAGGGCCCTGTCCCGTTCCGCGGTGAGGCTGTGCCAATCGCAGAGCTTGTTGGGCTGGGTGTCTTCGTAGAATAGGAGAGAGGTGGTGGTCGGCTTGCCGTTGGAGTCGACGCAATACGGCGTCGGCAGTAAACCCGTTACGGAGCAGACGGTCGCTTCCACGAGGCCCGTTTGGGGACGCTGGAAGCTTTTCATGGGGAGACCTTTGTTGATGTCATACATGTAGTTGGCCCAATAATACCCGGCCACGGTCGCGCCCGATTGGGTCGTGCCGAGGGAGTTGCCGGGTCGATCGAAGCCGAACCATATGGCCGTCGTGTAGTACGGCGTAAAGCCGACCGTCCATGCGTCCGCCCAGTTCTGGGTCGTGCCGGTCTTGCCCGCCGCCGGTATGGTGTATTTCTTGCCCTGCGCGTCGGTATAGGTGAAATAGGTGCCGCCGTTCGTCCATCCCTCGAGAGTCCCGTATTTGACGACCTTGCCGAGCATGTCGACCATGATGGCCGCGTTCTGCGGACTGATGATCTGAAGGGCCGATCCCTTCTTTTTCTGCTGCGTGCGGAGATCCTTTTCGGGCTCGAGGATGATCCTGCCGTTGCGATCCTCGATGGAAAGGATGGATATGGGCGTCACCTCGCGGCCCTGATTCGCGAACACGCTGAAGGCCCTTGCCATCTCGAGAGGCGACACCCCGATGACGCCGAGGCCGAGAGGATAGACCCGCGGGAACGTCCTCCGGATCTCTTCCGGGTCCGTAATGCCGAGGAGGAGGGCCGCTCTGTCGATGGCCGCGTCGAAGCCGATGGAGTCGAGGATCTTGAGGGAAGGGACGTTCATCGATTCGGCGAGAGCCTTCCAAAGCAGGACGGGCCCCGCCCACTTGCCCTTGTAGTCGAGGGGCGTATAGGGCGTGCCGTCCTCGTTGTGGAATACCACCGGCTCGTCGTAGATGAGGCTGCCCTCAGTGAACTTGCGAGTATCTATCGCGGCCGAATAATACAGCGGCTTGAAGCTCGATCCCGGCATGAGCCTGGCTTGGGTGGCCCTGATGAGCTGATTCGCTTCGTCGAATTTGGAGCCTCCGACCAGGGCGGTGATATGCCCTGTATCGGGCTCGATCGTGACGAGGGTACCCTCGACCGTCGTCTTCGCGAGACCAACCTTGATTTTTCCCGATTCGGCGTTCGCCATCGACTTGAGGCTCGGAAGACCGAAGAGCATGGCCGTGGCATCGATAGTCGGATTGATCCTGTTCTGGTAATAGTCGAAGGTCTTGCCCTTGATCTTCTCGCCCGAGACGAAGAGGCCCTCGAGATCGAAGCCCAAGCCGAGCATTTCGACGATAGGTATATAGGTGCGCTCCGCGCCGCCCAGGCTCTGGGTGCTCTCCGCCCGATAGGTGCCGTTGACCTGCGCTATGCCTTTGGCCATCCAATAGTCGGCCCTCTCCTGCTGGTCCAGATCGAGGGTGGTATTGATGATGAGGCCGTCGTTATAGAGGTCGAGGGAGCCGTAAAGCATGTCCTCGAGCTGGCGCCGGACATATTCGCTGAACCAAGGGGCCTTGTCGTCTTCGACGCGGCGGTTGTAGGCGCTGGTCGTCGTCCTCGTATAGTCGAAGTTGTCCCAGAAATCGTGATAGGAAGAGTCCGCCTCTGCCCTGGTGGCATAGCCGAGCCTGACCATCTGATCGAGTATCTCCCGCGAGCGCGCGCTGGCGTTCTGCGGGTTCTTGTAGGGGTCGTACTTGGCCGGGCTCGAGAGCTGGATTGCGAGGATGGCCGACTCGGCAAGGGTATCCTCCTTGGCGGAGTGCCCGAAGAAGTATTTGCTCGCGGCCTCGACCCCGTAAACCCCGGGACCCATCACCATCCGGTTCAGGTACATCTCGAGGATCTCTTCTTTGGTATAGCGGCGCTCGAGCTGCAGGGCGCTCCAGAGCTCTACGATCTTGCGCTTGATGCTGATATCGCCGCGGATATCGAGCAGCGTGCCCGCGAGCTGCTGGGTGATCGTCGATCCTCCGCCCAGCGATGTATGCGTGAGCACGCCCCAGGCCGCGCGAAGGATACCCCGGAAAGTGAAGCCGTGGTGCTTGTAGAAAGACTTGTCCTCGCGGGTGATGACGGCGTCTATGAGATGCTTGGGCAGGTCCTTGATCGACACGATTTCCCTCTTCTCGTCGGAGAAGAATTCGGTTATCAATCTTCCTTTTATATCGTAAAGCTTCGAGCCCAGACGGGGTTCGGTGTTGGTGAAGTTTTCCGAATTACGGATATTGCTTGTTGCCGCGAGGGCGACACCAGTGCAAACGCCGAGAACGACGGCCATGAAAACGGCGACTATAAGGAGGATGCGCGCCGCCTTCGCCGGCCCGGATACTGGCGACATGAAGCTAGCCTACGCCGAGGCCGAGGTCTTGGTCAAGTTCAGGGATCTCCTTGCAATGGGCGCAAAAAATAAAAAAGGCCGGTTTTGGGGAAAACCGGCCACCCGTATCGGGTGTCGGACGTACCATAGTAGACTGGGAGGGGAACTATGATCGGATCCGACATCACTACTATCGGCACCGGGCTCCTATTATTTTACCATCTTTCGTTTCGATTTTAAAGGGGCCTTCGCGATGCCGCCAGGCATGCTGAAGACCATCGACAAGCCGATTGATATCCCCTGCCCATTGCTCGTATATTCCCAGGGTCGTTGACACGCATGTAGCTTTTTAGTAAGGTTTCAATATAAAAATATAGATACAGCTTCTATTTAGGAGGATTCGGATGAAAGTCGCCATCAATGGATTCGGGAGGATAGGCCGCCTCGTTTTCCAGGCCATCGTCGATCAGGGACTCCTCGGCAAGGACAAGATCGATGTCGTGGCGGTAGTCGATATCTCCACCGACGCCGAGTATTTTGCCTATCAGCTCAAGTACGATTCCATCCACGGACGGATGAAGGCCGCCATTTCCGCCAAGAAAAGCGATTCCTCCCTCGCCGAGGCCGATACCCTCGTCGTGAACGGCCACGAAGTCAAGTGCGTGTTGGCCGAGAGGGAGCTCAAGAACCTTCCTTGGGCCAAGCTCGGCGTGGAATACGTCATCGAATCCACGGGCCTCTTCACCGACGAGAAGGCCTTCGGCCACCTCGATGCGGGCGCCAAGAAAGTCATCATCTCCGCCCCCGCCAAGTCCAAGGACGAGACCAAGAAGATCCCGACCTTCGTCATGGGCGTCAACCACGAGAAGTACGATCCCGCCAAGAACGACGTCGTCTCCAACGCCTCCTGCACTACGAACTGCCTGGCGCCCCTCGTGCACGTGCTCCTCAAGGAAGGCGTCGGCATCGATAGGGGTCTCATGACCACCATCCACTCGACCACCGCGACCCAGAAGACGGTCGACGGCGTCTCCAAGAAGGATTGGCGCGGCGGCCGCGCGGCGTCCATCAACATCATCCCTTCCACGACGGGCGCCGCCAAGGCCGTCGGCGAAGTCCTTCCCGAGACCAAAGGCAAGCTCACGGGCATGTCCTTCCGCGTTCCCACCCTCGACGTATCCGTCGTCGACCTCACCTTCACCGCCGCCCGCGACAGCTCCATCGAGGAGATCGACGGCCTCCTGAAGAAGGCTTCCGAAAGCTATCTCAAGGACATTCTCGGCTACTCGGACGAGGAGCTCGTTTCCACCGACTTCGTCCACGACGATCGTTCCTCGATCTACGACAGCCTCGCGACGAAGCAGAACAACCTGCCCGGCGAGAAGCGCTTCTTCAAGGTGGTAAGCTGGTACGACAACGAGTGGGGTTATTCCAACCGCGTCGTCGACCTCCTCAAGTACATGGGAAGCAAGAAGTAAGTTCGACCAACGGGCCGTCCGCAAGGGCGGCCTGTTCATTATCGAACCAAGAAAAGGCAACCACGGAGGCACGGAGGAAAGAGGAAATCTCGGAGACAGGATGGAGGAAAGATAGAAGAGTTGAAGCCGAAAAAAAAATACCACTTAAGCGTAGACGGTTTATCGCGTTTTTCCCATTTTTCCATCTTCCCTTCTTCTCCGTGCCCTCCGCGTCCAAGCTCCGTGCCTCCGTGGTTGCCTTTCTGATGTTCATCTCTACTGGAGGCAGCTATGATCAAGACAGTTAGGGACGTCCAGCTCAAGGGTAAGCGCGTAATCATGCGCGTGGACTTCAACGTGCCCATGAAGGACGGCAAAGTACAGGACGATACCCGGATCGCGGCGGCCATCCCCACGATCGAATACGTCATGGACCAGGGCGCCAAGAGCCTCGTGCTGATGAGTCACCTAGGCGATCCGAAAAAGGATACGAAAAAGGCCAGGGAAAAGGCCGAGAAGGACGGCAAGGCCTTCGACGAGGGAAAGTACCTGGCGGGCAAGCATCGCATGGCGCCCGTAGCCGCCTACCTGGCCGAGAAGCTCGGGCGTCCTGTCGTCTTCGCCGGCGAGGATTCCTGCTTCGGGAAGAAGGCCTTCATAGAGAGCCAAAAAGACGGGACCATCGTCATGCTCGAGAACACTAGGTTCGACAAGGGAGAGACGAGCGAGGATTCCTCCGAGCGCGACAAGCTTGCCAGGGAGCTCGCCTCCTACGGCGAGATCTTCGTGAACGACGCCTTCGGCACCGCGCATCGCGACCACGCCTCCACCGCGTCGATCGCCAAGTTCATGAAGACGTCGGTCGCCGGCTTCCTCATGGAAAAGGAAGTGAAATATCTCGAGCCGATGGTCACGAATCCCCCGAAGCCGATGGTCGCGATCATAGGCGGAGCGAAAGTGTCCTCGAAGATCGCCGTCCTCGAGTCCCTGCTCAAGAACGCTTCGGCGCTGGTCATCGGCGGAGGCATGGCCTATACCTTCCTGAAGGCGCAGGGGCACCAGATCGGCACTTCCCTCGTCGAGGACGACCAGCTCGATACCGCGAGGAGCATCCTCGCGGCCGCGAAGAAGCAGGGCGTGGAAATAGTCCTGCCCGTCGATCACGTGGCTTCGGATAAATTCGACGCCGCGGCCGTCCCCAAGGCCATCGACGGCATCGACATCCCCGGCGGCCTCATGGGCATGGATGTCGGCCCCAAGACTCTCGCCAAATACGAGAGGGTCATCGCCAAGGCCAAGAGCGTCGTTTGGAATGGCCCCGTGGGCGTCTTCGAGTTCGATTCCTTCGCCAAGGGGACGGGAGAAGTCGCCAAGCTCGTCGCGGAGGCGACTGGACGCGGCGCGATCACGGTAGTGGGAGGCGGCGACTCCGTGGCGGCCGTCAACAAGTTCGGCCTGGCCGACAAGATGAGTCACGTATCGACGGGCGGCGGCGCGAGCCTCGAGCTCCTCGAAGGCAAGAAGCTGCCGGGCATCGAGGTATGCCGCTCCTAGCGGGCAAGCCGAATATAGCCGAGCCGATGGCGCCCATCGCGGTCCCGCGGCTCGAAGAGGGGTTGAAGCATGCGTTCGTATTACATCGCCGGCAATTGGAAGATGCACAAGACCGTTTCGGAATCCGTCGCCCTCGCGAAGGATCTCAAGGATAAGCTTTCCGGATGCGGCGAGAAGCTTCTCGTGGCTCCGGCCTTCACCGCGCTCGCGGCCGTGTCCGAGGTCTTGAAGGGTTCCAATATCCTACTGGGCGCGCAGAACATGGGACCCGAGGAGCAGGGAGCGCACACCGGCGAAGTCTCGGTGCTCATGCTCGAGGACCTGGGCGTCGAGGCGGTCATCCTGGGCCACTCGGAGCGGCGCCACGGCTACCTCGAAAGCGACGAGCTCATCAATAAGAAGATGCTCCTCGCGCTGAAGCACGGGCTGCAACCGATCCTCTGCGTGGGCGAGACTCTCGAGGAGAGGGAAGGCGGCCGGCTCGAGGACCTTATCGGAACTCAGCTCCGCAAGGGACTCGAGGGCGTCGATGCCTCGGCGCTGAAGAAGGTCACCATAGCCTATGAGCCGGTATGGGCCATCGGCACGGGCCGGACCGCGACCCCCGAGGATGCCGATGCCGTCCATGCCTACATCCGCAAGGTCCTCTCGGGCCTTTACGGGGAAGCGGCCGCGAAGGCTCTGTGCATTCAATACGGCGGTTCGGTAAAGGCCGAGAACGCGGCGGCCCTTATGGCCAAGCCGAATATCGACGGAGCCCTCGTCGGGGGCGCCAGCCTCAAAGCCGATACCTTCGTCCCGATCGCCGGATTCAGGAAATAATCGAGCGCCATCCTTTTCCCTTCGGGACTTGCGCGAGGTCGAGCCTTACGGATAAGATGAGGCTATAAGGCTGTTTTCTTTTAGAGCCTGGCCTCGGCCGGGCCTCTGCTCGGAAAGGCCGGAACTGACTGTTTGGAGTCGATCATATGGGCATATTAGGCATTTTCCTCCTCGTGATCTTCATTATCGCGTGTATTTTCCTCGTTCTCATGGTCATTATCCAGGACAGCGATTCTGATTCGCTGGGCGGAATTTTCGCGGGCGGCAGCGGAAGCGCCTTCGGCTCCCGTTCCACCAATGTCGTCGTGCGCTTTACGTACGTGCTGGGAGCCTTGTTTTTCGTGTGCGCCTTTTCATTGGCGATCCTCAACAAATCTTCGGTCGGCAACGTAGAAAAAGCCGCTCAAGCCCAGACTAAGGATACGACGTCCACCGAATGGTGGAACGCGAAGCCCCAGTCTTCCGCGCCTCAATCGCTGCAAGGCGCGACGACCGGAACGCCTCAGCCGGCGCCCGCTTCTTCTCCTGCCGCGCCGGTTGCGCCTGCCGTTCCGTCGCAGGGAAAGTAAGGCCTTGCCTCCGGCTGACGCGAGGCTAAAATAGAGGAGAGAAGGCTGCGAGGAGGCCTTAATGCTTCTTCAGCAAGTATTCGCGCCGGGCAGCATCAAGATCGGCCTGGAAAGCGAGGACAAGGACGAGCTCTTCGAAGAGCTCGTCGACATGCTCGCCAAGGACGGGGGAAGGGATTTTCCCCGCGCCTCGGTACTCGCCGCCGTCAAGGAGCGCGAGGACAAAATGTCGACGGGGATCAAGAAAGGCATCGCCCTGCCCCATGGCAAAGCCGAGGGGCTTATCGGCATCTGCGGCGCCCTGGGCATATCCAGGCGGGGAATAGAATATGCTTCCCTGGACGGGGAGCCCGTTTACCTGGTCTTCATGCTGGTATCTTCCACCAAGGATTCCGAATTCCACCTTGCCGCCCTCAAGCGACTCGCCATTTTGCTGGATGATCCCGAATTCTATACCGATCTCCTCCAAGCGGATTCTCCGGCCCGAGCCAACTCTATAATAAGGAACTACGAGACGAGATTGATCGATTTGAATCCCGGTCGATAGACAGCCGATTCCGGTCGACGGGATAGAAAGATAGGCGGGAACGCCGAATCGGAGCGTGGTATGGCATCGAAGGATCTCTTGGAGAAACTCTTCGACGTAGAGCACGAGGCCGAGGCGATAGTATCCGCAGCCCGCGAGGAAGCGGGCAGGCGCGTCGACGCCGCGAAGACGCGAGCCCAAAAGTATTATACCGAAGCTTACGATGCCGCCTTGAAGAAGGCGCTCGCCGCCCGCGAGGACTCGGAGCGGGCCGCTCGCGCCGATTACGAGGAGGCGATCGAGACCTTCCGCGCGAAGATCGAAGACTCTCGCCTGGACGAAGCGGCCTTCGCGGCCGCATGCGCGGCCGCCCTCGCGGAGGCCCGTTAGTGCCCGACGGCTTCGAGCCCGCGTACGTTTACGCGAGAGTCTGCGGGTCGCTCGCTCGAAGCTTCCTCGGCGATAGGGCGGCGAGCCTCGCCATGAGCCATCGCGTGGGAGAGGCCTGGAGGGAGATCTTCGACGAGACGCCTCCCGTCCTGCCCGAAGCCGAGCTGGCTACCGCCGCTGAGCGCGGCGTGAGGGCGAGGGCCTTCGAGGCGCTCCGGGGAATCGCCGGGCCTTTCCTTCAAAGCGAGCCCTTTTTCGCGGCCCTCGTGCGCAAATGGGAATTCGCCTACCTGAAAAGCGTCCTCGCGGCCGTCGTGGAAGCCTCGTCGGAGGCTCCGACCATAGAAGATCCGCATCTCGAGCCTTCATTCCTCGTCCAAGGATACCCCGACCTCGATAAGATGCTGAGAGGCACTCGATATCACTGGATAGTCGAGACCGGGCTGGATGACCTTCCGGCGGTAAAGAACAGGCTGGACCGCCAATACTATTCCGAGCTATGGGACGAGGCGAGGCTGATCCCCGAAGGTCTCGGGGCCGGCATCCCGGAGCTGCTGCGCGTGGAAGCGGAGCTCGAGAACCTCGTGTGGGGCCTTAGGCTCAAGCGCTACTATTCCTTGAGCGCGAGCGAGATCGAGGCCCTCCTCATAGACCTTCCCGGAATCGACGTCAGGTCGTCGACGCTGAAGGCTGTGGGCCTCAGGGCGGACTCGCGCTCGGAGTGGGTAGGCTGGAGATGGGAGAGCCTCTTGCCCGATGCCCGGCGCGAAGACGGAGGCGAATGGTACCTCGACGTCAGGGGCTTCGAGACCGCCGCCCACCAGTACTTGTATCGAATGCTGTATAGGCGGCTTCATATCGAATTCGACAGCTATGTCCCCCTCTATTCCTATTTCCTTATAAAGGAATTCGAGGTAAAGGCCCTCCACGGCATCATCGAGGGGATAAAGCTCGAGGCGCCCGCCGCCGAGATAAGCTCCTTCGCGGCGGAGACGACAGGAGGGCGGGGATGAGCACCGTCGCGATGCGCAGGCTCGAGCTCGTCGCGCTCAAGCGCGACATGAACGATGTCCTGGAAGGCCTGGGCCACGCCGGATGCTTCCAGATCGCCGTCAAGGCGCGCGCCGAATCCCCGGGAACCGAGCTCGCGCCGGAAAAGGAGGGAGAGGCCTCGCGTTACGGGAATTCGCTCGATGCGCTCGAGGATCTGCGGCGTTCGCTCGACCTGAAGTATCCCGAGAATGTCCCGGAGGGCGCGCGCCTGCCCGGAGCTCGGGAAACGGAGGCGCTCGAGGTCATGCGCGCGAGGGCCGCTTCGATTCTCGATGCCTTGAGATCCAATGCCGAGCGAGCCGCGAAGGCGCGGGAGGCTCTCGAGGAGGCGAGCGTATTCGCGGGTCTGGCGCTGCCGTACCGCGAGTTGGACCGTCTGTCCTACTTGACGGTACGCATCGGGCGAGTCGCCCCGGAGGAGCTTCCTGCGATACGGAATTCCCTGGGAGAGAGGGCTATCTCCCTCGCCGTGGGCGGGAAGGGCGACATAGTGGCCGTGACGTCGAGGAAGGGACGCTTCGCCCTCGACACCGAGCTCGCCCGAGCGGGCTTTTCGCCGAGGCAATTCTCTCCCGATTTCGCGGGCGTGCCTCCGGAGCTCCCGGCCGCCTTGGAACGCGAGCTGGCGGAGCTCGATGCCCAGAGAACCTTCCTCGAGCGCGAGAAGGCGGATCTCCGCGACGAGCTCTCCCGGCCATGGCTCGCCCTGGCCGCCTCCTTCGCCGTGGCCTCCTCGGTGGAGGAGGCGCGCCTTTCCCTCGAGTCCTCCTCCCAAGCCTATAGGCTCGAGGGATGGGTGCCGGCCGGGGAAGTGGAGAGCGTCGCCAAGGCGATCGCGTCGAGGACGGAGGGTAGGGTCGCCCTCAGGTCCTTCGCGCCCGGGGAGATCGAGGGAGTCCGCAATGGAGACGAAGAGGTACCCGTCCTTCTCAAGCGACGGCGCTTCGTGTCGAGCTTCGAGAGGATGGTGCTGTCGTTCGGGACTCCGCCCTACGGAAGCATCGACCCGACGCCCTTCGTATGCGCGTCCTTCGTCCTCTTCTTCGCGATCATGTTCGGCGACCTGGGTCAGGGCCTGCTCATCCTCGCGGCCTCCCTCGCCCTGCGGATCGGCCTCGTCCCCGCCCTGGCGAGATGGAGAGTATTCGCTCCCATCGGCATGGCCTGCGGGATAGGCTCGACCCTGATGGGCTTCCTCACCGGCTCATGCTTCACTTTCGAGAACGCCCTCGTGCCCCTTACGCGGACGATCAGCGGCGCCCTGCTCGGCGCGCCGATGGACAGATTCCTGTCCCTGATGCCCCAAGGAAGCTCGGGCAAGGTGCTGGTCTTCTTCGGATTCACGCTCGCGCTCGGAGTCGTCGTCAACTCGACCGGGCTGGTCATCAATATCATAGACAGGCTTCGAGCGGGAAAGCCGGACGAGGCCCTTTTCGCGAAGACCGGGCTCGCCGGGGCCCTCTTTTTCTGGTGGGCCGTCGGGATGGGCGTCCGGGCCCTCCTCGGCTCGCTCCCGGCCTGGTTCGACGCGCTCGGCCTCGGCCTGCCCCTCCTCGCCCTCGTCTTCGAGGAGAGACTGGGGCTCCTCGTCAGGGGCGCGCGGGGAGGGAAGGGGCGCGGCGACGGCGCTTTCGCTGCGGGAGTGAAGGCCTTCGTCTCGATCCTCGAACCCGTATCCTTCTATCTGTCGAACAGTCTCAGCTTCCTTCGCGTCGGGGCCTTCGCCCTCTCGCACGTCGTCTTATCCTTCATCGTCTTTACCATGGGAGACATGATGAGGCAGCGGTCCGGTATCGGCGTGCTCTGGCAGCTGATCATCGTCGTCTGCGGCAACGCGATAATCATCTTCCTCGAGGGCCTCATCGTCTCCATCCAGATCGTCCGCCTTCAGTACTACGAGTTCCTCTCGAAATTCCTGACCGAGACGGGAAGTCCTTTCGTACCCTTTAGATTTCAATTTCGCAAGGAGTCGCCATGAGAAAGCGAATCTTAGCCCTGATCAGTCTCCTCGCGCTCTCGGCTTTAGCGGTCTTCGCCCAGGGCGCGAATCCGGCCGCGGCGGTATCGTCCGTCGCGGCCTGGAAGTACATCGGCGCCGCCTTGGCCGTGGGTCTCGCCTGCCTGGGCGGAGGCATCGCGGTGGGTAAGCTGGGCGCGGCCGCGATGGGAGCCATAGCCGAGGATGCCAGCCTCGCGGGCAAGGCCATCCCCTATCTGGGCCTGGCCGAGGGGATCTGCCTCTGGGGCTTCCTCGTGGCCCTCCTCATCCTGATGCTCTGATCGTGGCCGACTTCTTCGTCATCGCCGAGGAGGAGATCGTCCTCGCCTTCCGCATGGTAGGCGTGGACGGCCGTCCGGTGTCCGGCAGGGAAGCCGCGCTGGACGCCTTCAGGTACGCTACGGGCACCGGCGCCGATCCTTCGGGCAGGCCTTACAAGGGCAGGGGCATGAAGGTCCTGATCCTCACCGAGGAGGTCGCCGACATGCTCGAGGCGGAGGCGCTGGAATGGCAGCTCGCCGGAGGCTTTCCCCTCCTCGTGGAGATTCCCTCGCAGGGAAGGCCGCGGGCGGGCCGCAAGAACCTCGTCGACCTGGTCAGGGAAGCCGTGGGCGTGGGCATATAGCGCGGGCTAATGAACGATCATAGGGAGCCTTATGGAAGAGATCGCAGGCGCTGAGGCCATACAGGGCGAGATACTCGGCGACGCCAGGAAGAAGGCGGCGCGCCTCCTCGAGGAAGCCGATGAGGAATCGGCGAGCACCGTCGCGGCGATCGAGGGCAGGGCCCTTGCCGTCGTGGAGGAGGTCGTGCGCTCGAGCGAGGCGCGCGCGGCGCGCTTCCGGATGGAAACGATGGCTCGCTTTCCGCTCGAGCGGACGAGGATGAGGACGGCATTCGTGGAGAGGGCCCTCCGCGGGGCCCTCGAGGCATATATGCGCTCCCTTTCCGAAGATCGCGTCGCCGCCCTGTCGGAGGCGATGCTCGCGAAAGGAGCCTCCTTCCTCTCCGGCAAGGACCTCGTCGTGAGTCGGAAGGGGGTATCCGAGGCCGCCGCCCGCCGGATCGCCTCGCGCGCGCTCTCCGGAGCGTCGGCGCTCGCCGTCGAGGAGGACGACTCGATGACCGGCATCGGCCTCGTGGCCAGGGCGCGGGACGGGAGCGTCGTCCTAAGGGCGACCATGGACCTCGTCGAGGAGAGGCTTCTCGACGAGCGCAGGGGCGAGCTCGCGAGGGCTCTTTGCGCCGAGGCGCTCGAAGCGTGAGCGCGAACTCGTTCGCGGACGGCGAGGCCGCGCCCGGGACGAAGGCGATCCGAGGCCGCATAACCCGCATCTCTGGTCCCGTGATTTTGGCGGAAGGCCTGGGAGGCGCCGGGCTCTACGACGTGGCCGAAGTCGGAGAGGCCGGGCTCGCGGGCGAGATCATCCGGGTCGACGGGAGCGGCGCGACGATCCAGGTCTACGAGGAGAATACGGGCATGAAGCCCGGAGAGCCGGTCCTTTCCCTGGGGAAGCCCCTTTCCATCAGCCTGGGCCCCGGTCTCCTCGGAACGATTTACGATGGCATTCAGCGTCCCCTCGAGCGCCTCAAGGAAGCCTCCGGCTCCTTCATAAAGGCGGGCGTACGGGGCGAGAGCCTGCCGCTGGGCAAGAAATGGGCTTTCGAACCCGCGCTGAAGGAGGGCGACCCGATAGGGCCGGGCGTCCCGATCGGCCGGGTTCGCGAGACCGAGCTGGTACGGCATATCGTGATGGCGCCCCCGCTGACGCCCGCGGGAAAGGTCGCGACGGCCGTTCCCGTCGGCGAGTACACGTTGCGCGACACGATCGTCGAAACCGACGCGGGGATCCGCATCGGCCTCTCGCAGGAATGGCCCGCGAGGAAGGCGCGGCCCGCGCTCCGGAGACTGCCGCCGAGCGAGCCCTTGATGACGGGGCTCAGGGTGATCGACATGCTCTTCCCCCTGTCCAAAGGCGGATGCTCCGCCATACCGGGCGGCTTCGGGACCGGAAAGACCATGACCCAGCACGCGATAGCCAAGTTCTGCGACGCCGATATCATCGTTTACGTGGGCTGCGGCGAGCGCGGGAACGAGATGACCGACGTGCTGACCGAGTTCCCGAAGCTCGTCGATCCCAGGACTGGCCGCTCGATCATGGAGCGGACGATCCTCATAGCCAATACCTCCAACATGCCCGTAGCGGCGAGGGAAGTCTCCATCTACACGGGGATCACGCTCGCCGAGTACTACCGCGACATGGGCTACGACGTAGCGGTCATGGCGGACTCGACCTCGAGGTGGGCCGAGGCCTTGCGCGAGCTCTCGGGAAGGCTCGAGGAGATGCCCGCCGAGGAGGGTTTCCCGGCCTATCTACCCACGCGCCTCGCCGAGTTCTACGAGCGCGGCGGCCGGGTGGAGACCCTGAGCGGCGCGAGCGGCTCGATCTCCATAATAGGGGCGGTATCGCCGCCGGGCGGCGACTTCTCCGAGCCGGTTACCCAGCATACAAAGCGCTTCACGCGCTGCTTCTGGGCCCTGGATCGCGACCTCGCGAACGCGCGGCATTATCCCGCCATATCCTGGATCGACTCGTATTCGGAATACGCCGACGAGCTGCGCGAGTGGTGGGACGGCAAGGACCCCGAATGGAACGGCCTTCGCGTCCGGACCCTGGACCTGATGAAGCGCGAGCAGCGCCTCGAGCAGATCGTCAGGCTGATCGGCCCCGACGCCCTCCCCGACGAGCAGCGCCTCGTCCTCGCGACCGCGGAGATGATCAAGAACGGCTTTCTCCAGCAGAGCTCCTTCGACGAGGTCGACAAGTATTGCGTTCCCGAGAAGCAGGTGCTCCTCTTGCAGACGATCATGGACTTCCACGACAGGGCCGAGAAGGCCATTCGCCTCGGCGCGCCGCTGACCGACATCGCGGCGCTGCCCGTAAGGGAGCGCATAACGCGGCTGAAGAGCGAGGTGCCCAACGACAGGCTGGAGGAAATCCGCGCCGCCGGGCGCGAGATCGCCTCGGCCTTCGACGAGCTGACGCGCGAGCGCGCGCGGGACGAAGCGCGGGAGGAGGCGCGATGAGGGGCTTGGAGCATCGCGGCCTCGCTCACGCGGAGGGGCCGATAGTGATCGCGCTCAGCCGGGAGACGGCCGGTTTCGGGGAGCTGGTCGCGGTGTACGGGCGCGACGGCGAGCGGAGGACGGGCCGCGTCGTCGACAGCTCGGATACGGCCATCGCGGTCCAGCTCTTCTCCTCCAATTCCGGCCTGTCGCTCGACGAGACTCGCCTCGAGCTGCTGGGCCGGCCGCTCGAGCTCCGCGTCGGGCCCGACCTCCTGGGCCGGGTCTTCGACGGCCTCGGGCGTCCTTCCGACGGCTATCCGCAGATCATCTCCTCCGATAGCCGCGACGTGAACGGATCCCCGATAAATCCTTCGGCCCGCGTCTATCCTCGGGACTTCATCGAGACGGGGGTCTCGGCCATCGACGGGATGAACACGCTGATACGCGGGCAGAAGCTGCCGATCTTCTCGGGCAACGGCCTGCCTCATAACAGGCTCGCGGCCCAGATCGTCAGGCAGGCGAAGATACTCTCATCGTCCCCGTCTTCCTCCGGCTCGGGCGACGCCGAGTCCTTCGCCATCGTCTTCGTCGGGATGGGAATAAAATACGACGTCGCGCGCTTCTTCATCGACTCCTTCGAGCGCTCGGGCGTCCTGTCCCGCGTCGTGATGTTCCTCTCCCTGGCCGACAGCCCCTCCATCGAGCGGCTCGTGACGCCGCGATGCGCCCTCACCGCCGCCGAGTACCTGGCCTACGAGATGGACATGCACGTCCTCGTCGTCCTCACGGACATGACCAACTACTGCGAGGCCCTGCGAGAAGTCTCGGCCTCGAGGGGGGAAGTCCCCTCGCGCAAGGGCTATCCGGGCTACCTCTACTCCGATCTGGCCTCGCTCTACGAGCGGGCGGGAAGGATCGAGGGCTCCTCGGGCTCCATCACCCAGATCCCCATCCTGTCCATGCCCAACGACGACATCTCCAATCCGATCCCCGACCTTACGGGCTACATCACCGAGGGGCAGATCGTCCTCGATCGAGAGCTGTTCCAGCGCGGAGCCTACCCTTCCATCGCCGTGCTCCCCTCGCTCTCGCGGCTCATGAAGGACGGCATCGGCGAGGGCATGACCCGCGACGACCACAAGGAGGTCTCCAGCCAGCTGTTCGCCGCCTACGCGAGGACGAAGAGCGTCCGCAACCTGGCGGCCATCATCGGAGAGGAGGAGCTCGCCCCTTTGGACAAGAAGTACCTGCGCTTCGGGGAGCGATTCGAATCCGAGTTCGTATCGCAGGCCGAGGACGAGGACCGGAGCGTCGACGCTACGCTGGACCTCGGTTGGAAGCTCCTGTCCGTCCTGCCGAGGGACGAGCTCGTACGCGTATCGCGCGCGATGATCGAGAAATACATGCGGGTGGAGGAAGGCGATGCCGACTCCGAACGTCGCCCCGACTAAATCGAATCTCCTCCGCGAGAAGGAGAGGCTCGCCCTGGCCGAGGAGGGCTACGACCTCCTCGAGCGCAAGCGCGAGATACTCATGCTCGAGCTCATGAAGCGGATCAACGAGGTGAAGGTCCTCGAGCGGCAGATAGGACGGCGGGCTGGCAGCGCCTACCCCGTCTTGAGGCGGATGCTGCTCGCGGCCGGGCGCGACAACGCCCGCGAGCTCGCCTCCGGCGTGCGGGCCGATTTCGCCGCCAAAGAGAGGAGGGTGCAGGTCTCCGGGATCTCCATGCCGGCCCTCGAGGCCGTAGCGCCGGAACGGCGCCTCCAGACCTCCTTCATGGGCTCCTTCGCCGACTCCGACGAGACGGCGGCCGAGTTTACGGCCCTCCTGGAGCTGGTGGCGGCCATGGCGGGCTTGAGGGCGATCGTGTGGAGGCTCGCGAAGGAAGTCCGCAAGACTCAGAGGCGGGTCAACGCCCTGGAGAAGATGGTCATCCCGGAATCCAAGGCGATACGGTCCTACATCGAGGCGTCGCTCGAGGAGAGGGAGCGCGAGGCCGTCTTCTCGACGAAGCGGCTGAAGGAAAGGAAGCAGAGGGGGGGGAGCCGATGAAAGGACTGATGTCCAAGGCGGTCGTCCTCGCCGAGGGCCTGTATTCCTCGGCCGCCCCGGCGAAGTACGGCATCGCCATGGCGCGGGTCTTCGGGACCGAGGTGACGGCCGTATACGCCGTCGATATGGCGGCGATCCGGCTTCTTTCGAGGAGCCGCATATTCGTCGACGAGGAGAGCGAGGAATACGAGCGGAGCCTCGAGGAGACGGGCCGGCGGCGCCTGGCCTTCGTCGAGGAGCTGGCGAGGGCCAAGGGGGTGAGCGTCGCCACGCGCTTGCTCAAGGGCTCCATCGCGGGCGAGGTGCTGCGCTTCGCGGAGGAGGCGGAGGCCGACTGCATCCTTCTCGGCGGGTGGGAGCGCAACGGCGATTTTCGCGATATACTCTTCGAGGCAAGCCGCGAAATCGCGAATATCGCCCCCTGCACCGTGCTGATCGTCAGGGATCCGGACGCGGAGCGGGCATACAGGGCAATTTAGTGGAGGATCAATGCGAGTCGCTCTCGTCTACATTCCGGCCGGGGATCCGGAGGGTCTCGCCGCCGTCGCCAAGGCGATGGCCCGAACCCTGGAGGCCTTGGGCCATTTCGTCGATATCGCCCAGGCGAGGGCTGACGAATCGCCCCACTTGACGGGCTACGACTACGTCATCGTCGGCACCGAAAGCTCGACCGCGCTCGGCAGGATCCCGGAGCGCGTCGCTCAATTCCTCGCCCAAGCGGGCATGATCTCGGGCAAGCGCAGCATGGCCTTCCTCCGCAAGAGCGGCCTCAGGCCGGAACGGGCCCTCGGCCGGCTCATGAAGGCGATGGAGGCCGAGGGCATGATCGTGAACAGCGCCGAGGTCGTCGCGAACGAGGCCAGCGCCTCCGAGGCCGCCCGCGGGGCGCCGATTGAGCGGTATTGAGGCGTGGATACCTATTACGAAGTCCTCGGCATTCCCCCCGAAGCGGGATCGAGGGAAGTCAAGAGCGCCTTCAGGCGCCAGGCGAAGAAGCACCATCCCGATTTAAGGCGCGAAGACGGTTCCCGCGCGGCGAGCGCGCGGGCCGCCGACGCGGCCATGCGCCTCCTTCTCGAGGCCTACCGGATACTCTGCGATCCCGAGAAGCGACGCGCCTACGATAGGAGCCTCAGGAGGAAGGCGGCCGAGGAGGGAGGCTTCGATTACCGGCGCTTCCTCAAGGCCCGCCCGGCCGATCCCGCGAGCCAGGCGAAGCTCGTCGTCTTCGACCTGCTCCACGGCTTCGAGGACGAGGCTCTCGAGGTATACGAGAGGGCCAAGTCTCTCGGCGATTTCCGCCTCGAGCGCTGGCTCGAGCGCGGGGAGGCGATGGATGCCGAATTCTGCATCGCCGAGGAATACGAGAAGAGGGAGCGCTGGCTCAAGGCCTATATCCTGTACAAGCGACTCATAGCCATGGAAGCCGAGAAGCCGTGGTTCCGCTACTTTTTCGAGGTGGTCGTCCTGCGCTTCCGGAGTCTCGTGCTGCAGAAGCTGCAGAAGGCCCTCGACGACGAGGATTACGTGGACAGGATCGAGGAGGCCGCGGGTCTCGGGCTGCCCAAGCGCGATGTGGCCCAGCTCTTGCGGAAGAAGGGCGAGGTGTTGCTGCGCATGCGAGACGTGGAAGCAGCCATCGAGACTCTCAAGAGGGCCTCGGAGCTCGAGCCCAAGCTCGCGGGACTATCGGCCCTCAAGCGGCGGGCCGGCATCCAGGCCTGAAAGACGCATGCTTGCGTAAAGCCCTTTTTTCGTTTACTTTCTTGGATGGTCGTTGTTTGAATTCTATATCGAAGGAATACATGATGCGCATTCGTTCCATGATAAGGCATGCCTTCGCGGCGTTGCCGCTCGCGTGCATGTCAGTCGGCGTCCTTTCCGCGCAGGCCGGGACGCCGTTGCCGACCCGCCATCCCCTCGTGCAGGTGGACCTCAACTCCAACGAGCCGTACTACGTCGAGACCTTCAAGGAAGACATCGACAGGCTCCAGACGGGCGTAAACGCCTTCTCGCCGCAACGGATCACTCTCGCCTCGAAGGATAAGCTCAATATCCTGCTCGATACGATCGACATGATGCTCTTCCGCCAGTATTGCGACCAGCAAGGCATCAAGGTCTCCGACAGCGAGGTCTCGAGTCAGCTCGCGCAATACAAGGCCAGCCTGGGGCCCGGGGCCACCGACGCCATGGTCGACGCCAGCCTCAGGCGCAACGGGGTCTTCACCGACATCAAGACCTACGTCAAGCAGGATCTGCTGTTTTCGGCCTATCTCAGGGCGAAGAAGCCCGACGACGTCAAGGCCATCAGTCAACCGAGCGCCTCGGACGTCCTCAAGGCCTACGACGATATGAAATTCAACTTGCGCCGCCCGATGTCCTACCGCTTTACGATGCTGGTCGCGAGGACGCAGGGCAAGAGCGACGCCGAAAAGAAGAGCATCGGCGACGCGATGCGCGCGATAGCGAACAAGCTCAAGGTCGATCCGTCGACTTTCGACGATTACATCGTTCGCGGAGCGGTCGATCCCGCGGGCGCGGGCTATCAGACCATGATGAACCTCGTCATCGGCAAGACGGCCGACTCCAAGAAGCAATACCCCGGACTCTACGACGCCATCTTCGGTCTCAAGGAGGGGGAGGTCAGCGACCTGATCGAAGACGACCTGGGCTACAGCATCGTCCGGACGGGGATTCTCCTTCCGGAGAAGGACCTCGGCCTCGACGATCCCATCGAAGGCCTCACCACCAAGGCCGCGACGGCCAATCCCACGGCTACCGTCCTCGCCCTCGTGATAAACGAGCTGCAAACCTCGAAGTACGCGGAGCTCCAGAAGACCACGCGCGACGCCGTCAACGCGAAATTGCGCAAAGACGCGACGATAACGCTCGCGGTCGCCAATCTCTCCGGCCTGCTCGACCCTCCCGAGATAGAGACGCTCAAGAATTTGAAGTCCAACGGCTACAATCTCGTCCTCCAGTAGGGCCAAGGCGTGGCATCGAGGAGAAAGGCGCGCATACTGGCCTTCCAGGCGCTGTATGCATGGGATTCCTCCGGCGGAAAGGCCGAGGGACTCCTCGATTTCGACTGGCTCGACGAAGAAAAGCGGTTTTCGCTCGACGACGAGGTGGCGGCCTTCGCTCGGCTCCTCATCGCCGGTACGCTCGAGAGCGTGCAAGCCGTCGACGCGGCGATTAAATCGCATCTTCAGAACTGGTCCTTCGAGCGGCTGAAGCGCGTCGACCTGGCCGTATTGCGCCTCGGGGCCTATTCCCTGCTGTACCAGAGAGATATCCCCGCGCAGATCACGATCGACGAGGCCATCGAGATCGTGAAGGAGTATGGTTCTGAGGACTCCTATCGTTTCGTCAACGGAGTGCTCGATGGAATCTGGAAGACCGAAAGCTCCAAAGCCTAGCCGCCTCGCGCAGTCCGGGACGATCATCGCGCTGATCCTCCTCTCCTGCGCGGCCTGCCTCGGCAGGAACGCCGCCGCGGCCTTCGCGTCCGCGCTTTCCGCCATGGATTCCGCCATCGCCTCCCGCGACGTCCCCGAGCTGCTGCGGATCTTCCCTCTCGCCTTCGCTCGGGCCCGCGAGACCTCGGAATGGCTATCGCTCCTCAAGCGAGCGAAGGAGGCCGAGGCTCTCGGCGACGTCGGACGCTACGCGGACACCGCCGATCGGGCGCGCAAGGCCTTCCCGACCTCCGAGTCCATCGCCGCGGCATCGGCCTTGGCCTATATGCGCGACGGACGGCCCGCTGATGCCTTGGCCTTGTTCCGCGGCCCGATATCGCCGGACGCTCGGCCGAATCTTTGGGCGGAGGCCTTCATCGCCGCGCGGGGATCCGGAACCCGTGCGACTGCGGATAGCGCGGATTATAGCCGGCTCGCGGAGGTCACGCGCGACCCTCGTCCTTACCTGGGGGCGGCGGCGCTCGGCCTCGCCTCGGGAGATCGCGCTTCCGCCCGCGCCTGGCTCGAAAAGGCCCTGGCGGGGGGCGCCCAGGCGCCCTCGGAGCTCCTTTGGGACTGCGGTCTCTACGAGGCGCTCGCGGCGAGACCCGACGCGGGCTCGGGACCCTACGAACTCGCGCTCATGGGCGACGCGGCATGGATGGCGAACGATTCGGGTCTCGCGAGGACCCGATGGGAACGCGCCATCGACCTCGATCCGCGATTCTCATGGAAGCCCTACGTCGATCTGGCGCTGATGGCGGGGGATCTGGGCGAAACGGCCGAAAGCTATTGGCAAAGGCTGAAGGCCGCTTTCCTTTCCGGCCCGGCCTCCGAAGCGAGGGATGGCGCGCTCGCGGCCTACGCCGCCCATCTCGCGAGGACCGGCCGCGACGATGAGGCCCTGGGCCTCCTGAAAGGGGGAGGGCGAGCCGGCGCGCTCGCCGTCCTGGCTCTGGCCATCGAAGGGCGCAGCCAGCCCGAGGCCGGATTCGACGCGGATTTCGAGCGGCTCGCGGAGGCGAGGGCCGACGACCCGGAGGTTCAGGGCGCGGCGCTGAGGGCCTTCGCGATAAGGGGAAGGTGGGACGACGTGGCCCTCCTCGTGAAAGACGCCGCGCTGAGGCGGCTGCCTCTCGCCTACGGATGGTATTACCGGGCCGCCGTCATGGCGGGGAGCGGCGATTTCAAGGGAGCCGCGGCGGCCATAGAGACGGCCCCGAAAGCGGCGACGGGCTCGGCCGGGGCCGCGTCCCCGGCCGATGGACTCGCCGGTTCCTTCGCCCTCGGCGCCCTTTACGGCGCGATGGGCGATCCCGTCAAATCGGCGGCGGCGTTTTCGCGCGCCGCCGGCGTAGCCCCGGACGGAAAGGATCGTTGCGCGGCCCTCGAGGGGCTCGGCCGCGCGTTGGGCGATACAGGGGATCGGGCGGGATCGACGGCGGCCTTCAAGGCCGCGGCCGAGGCCGATCCGGCGGATCCCGAGGCCGCGATGCTGGCGCGCGGCGCCTCATCGCGGCAAGCCGGGTCATCGGAGGCAGGACATTGATACGACTCAAGAATAAGGAGCAGCTGGACGGCATACGTCGATCCTGCGCGATGCTGTCGGAGCTGTTCACGCGCATCGTTCCCATGGTCAGGGAGGGCGTCAGCACCAAGGAGCTCGACGATGCCACGCAGGGCTTCATAGAGGCCCGCGGGGCCCGCTCCTGGTTCCTCGGCTACGGCGACTATCCCGCGAGCATCTGCGTCTCGGTGAACGAGGAGGTGATCCACGGGATACCCGGCAAGCGGCGCCTGAAGGAAGGCGACATCGTCGGGCTCGATTGCGGGATAGACCTCGAGGGCTATTTCTCGGACTCGGCCATAACGGTCCCCGTCGGCAGGGTTTCCGAGGAGGCCGAGCGGCTCATGCGAGTGACCAGGGAATGCCTCGATCGCGGCATCGCGGCCATAGTGCCCGGAGCCCGGATCCACGACGTCTCGCGGGCGGTCTTCGCGCACGCGACCGCCAACGGCTATGGCGTGGTCAGGCAATACTGCGGCCATGGAGTCGGATTCGAGCCGCACGAGGATCCGCAGGTGCCCAATTACGTGAGCCCCGGGCCCAATCCGCGCATCGTGCCGGGGATGGTCCTCGCGATAGAGCCGATGATCAATCTCGGCAGGGGAGACGTCAAGGTCCTGGACGACGAATGGACCGTCGTCACGCTGGATAAGAAGATCTCGGCGCATTACGAGCATACCGTCGCGGTCCTTCCGGAGGGCGTCGACGTGCTCACTTCCTGGGCGATGCCCGGTCGGAATTCTTAAGCCCATATTAATTCCGAGGGAAGCGCCACGGCCGGGGCGACGAATTAGTAACCATGCCGGGGCGGCATCATTATATTCATGCTATGAGAATCCGCGACGAAGCGATCCGATCGATCCTCGATCGCAGAATCGACTTGCAAGGAGAGTATCATGTCGTTCATCAAAAAGCTTTATTCGCGTAATTTTTTTATTCTCAACCTGGTCCTGGTGGGCATGTTGCTGGGAGCGGGGGTGACCTACTTCAGCCTGTCGCGGGGGGCGAGAGGCGCGGCCCTTCCCTCGGCCCTCATACGGGCCGAGTCCCCGGCTGATTCCGCCCCCGCCGACGTAAAGGCCGCCCTGGCCGAGGCCGAGGCCGTGCAGGACGCCTTCCGCTACGTCGCCGACAAGGTCCAGCCCTCGGTCGTCGAGATCAACGTCGTCGAGAAGGTGCAGAGTCCCCAGGGGAACCCGGACGAGCAGTTCCCGTTCCGGTTCTTCTTCAACAACCCCGACGACGGATCGGGCCAGCAGCAGCAGCCCTATACCGAAAAGGGCCTGGGCTCCGGCATCATCGTCAGGCAGGACGGGAAGAACGTCTACGTCCTGACTAACAACCACGTCGCCGGCTCGGCCACCGACATCACGGTCATCACCCACGACGGCAAAGAGTACAAAGGCACCCTGGTCGGCAAGGACGAGCGCCGGGATCTGGCGCTCGTGAAGTTCCAAAGCGACTCGCCGGATATCGCCGTGGCCAGCCTCGGCGATTCCTCCGTCGTCCGCGTCGGGGATTGGGCGATAGCGATCGGAAGCCCCCTCGGGCTGGTATCCTCGGTAACGACCGGCACGGTGAGCGCGGTCAACCGCTCGGGCGGCCCCGACGGGAATATCAACGATTTCATCCAGACCGACGCCTCGATCAACAAGGGCAATTCGGGCGGGGCCCTCGTCAACATCCAGGGCGAGGTGATAGGGATGAACACCTGGATCGCGTCCTCGACCGGGGGGAGCATCGGCCTGGGCTTCGCCATACCGATCAACAACGTCAAGAAGGCCATCGACGACTTCATCACCAAGGGCAAGGTCGTGTACGGGTGGATGGGCATCGGCCTCGACTCGCCGGACAAGGCCACGGCGGACGAGCTCGGAGCCGATCCGAAGAGCGCCGTCATGGCCGCCTCGGTATTCAAGTCGAGCCCGGCGGAAAAAGGCGGGATCCTGCCCGGCGACGTCATCCTCAGCGTCAACGGCGAGGCGATCACGGGGATGGAGCAGTTGCAGAGGATAGTCGGCGACCTCCAGGCCGGCCAGCAGGCCTCCCTGGACGTGCTCCGCGAAGGGAAGAAGGCGTCGATAACCGTCGATATCGAGGTCAGGAACGACAGCGCGGCCGCCAATGACGGGAACTACTTCCCCGGCCTCATAGTGCGCTCGCTCAAGTTCGAGGACCTGGACCAGAGCAAGCTCCCCAAGGGCGCGAAGGGCGTATTCGTCCTCAGCGTGGCCGACAAGTCCCCTTCGTCCGTCATAGGCGTGAAGCCCCAGGACATCATCACCGAGGTGAACGACAAGCCGGTATCCACGGCCAAGGAGTTCTACGCCGCTCTCGACGACCCGAGCTCCAGGAAGATCGCCTTCACCCTGAACAGGGACGGGGAGACCATCTCCACCCTCGCCTACGTAAAGAAGTAGAATCTGGATTAATCCGTCGGGTTTACTTATAGTCTTAGGCGTCGGCGGCCGGGATCGCCTCGCGGCGAGCCTTCCCCGCCCGATGCCGAAGGACTGGCGGAGCCCGTCCCGCTGGGACGGGCTCTGTTTTTTTTCGCTCCGCGAGCCGATAGTACTAGGGGGGAGTCCGTGAAGAAGGAATTCATATCCTACGACGTCATCCGCGACAACGCGATCAAGATGGCCTACAGAATCTACAGCGAGGGCTTCATCCCCGACGTGATCTACGTATCCCTGCGCGGGGGAGCGTACATCGGCAACGTGATGAGCGAGTATTTCAAGATCGTCCGCCAGGAGGCCGCCCACCCGGTCTTCTACGCCGCGGTCGTAGCCCGTTCCTATGCCGGCGTAAATAAGCGCGAGCAGGTGAGGATCGACGGTTGGACCTATAGCCCCGAGTACCTTCGGAGCGGCGACAAGGTCCTCATCGTGGACGACATCTACGACTCCGGACGCACCATAAACCACCTGGCCGAGGTGATACTCGCCAAGGGATTGCCCAGGCAGGACGTGAAGATCGCCGTGCACGACTATAAAGTATGCAAGTACCGCAGCGATCAGATGGCCATCGTGCCCGATTACTGGTGCCGCAAGCACGTCATCGAGAATCCCGCCGACGAAGTCTGGATACATTACATGAGCCATGAGCTGGTCGGCCTCACCGAGACCGAGCTCGAGACCCATTATTTCTCGGCGGATCCGGAGCTTCGCGAGGCTTTCGGCCCGATCAAGAAATGAGACGCATGACCGGTCACGATGCGCGGCGAGCCCTTGCGGCGGCCCTGGCGCTCGCCCTCCTGTCGTCGGCGACCGCCGGCGCGCAGGGCGCCTCCATCGAGGGCCCGCCCGCCTCTCCCGAGAAATCCTTCGTATCCGGCAAGGACATCATACTCTACCCGCCCGACAACAGGTTCTCTACCTTCCGCTTCCTGCCCAAGGGGCCGCGCATCCCCTTCGACAGGAGTCTCGACCTATCGGCCTCCGTCGGCGAATCGCGCCTCTACCTCGTTCAGGTCGACTCGGGCAAGGCCGGCCAGGCCGAATCCCCCGTCATCGCCTATCGGATAGACAAGAGAAGGCCCCTTCCCCCGAAGGCCGATCCCGGGACGGGGCTCTACGAGGCCCCGATCGAGCCGCGGCTTTCCGGAGAAGAAGGCGCCGATATATTCTGGGCGCTGATCGGGCCGGAAGGCGCGACGCCGGCTTTCGTCAAATACGACGAGGCCTCTCGGCCAAGGCTGGCGCCGCCGTCAGCCGGGACGGAAACCTATACCTTGATCGCGTACTCCGTCGATCCCGCGGGGAATCGCGGCTACCCGGCGCGATTCGTATACCGCCTCGCCGAGCCCGGTCTCGACGCCTCGGCCCCCGTCCCGGACTCGACCGCGATAGCCCCGGACGCGTCGATCCCCCTGCCCGACGTGGACGCCGAGCGGGGATACTCGGAGCTCAAGATGTCCTTGCCATCCGGCTCCAGCCTCCTTCTCGATGTCAATCCCGATTTCCCTCCCGCATCGCTCGGCGAATTCGAGCGCGTAGATCCCGAGGGAGGGATCGCCAGGCTGAGGCTGCCCTGTCCCTACGCATGGTCGATGGACCTCAAGATCTATTTCGGCTTGCTGAGCGGCGGCGTCGCCAGCTACAACCCGCAGCCACTAAGCGTCCATATTTCCAATCCCGCCGACGAGATCGCCCCGATCCCGGAGCCCGAAGTCCCGACGATCGCCGCCGATCCGGCCGGCAGGGGAGCTTTCGCGATATTCCCATCCTATGGCGGGACGATCTACGTCTCGGTCGACGGAGCCGAACCCTCGCCTTACACCGTCCCCGTCGCCCTGCCCCCGGGCGAAGCTTCAGCGATCATCTCCTGGTACGGCAAGGACGAATCCGGGCAGGTCTCCGGCTCCAGCTCGCAGCGCTTCCCCTTGCCCTCGGCCGTTCCCGATATCCCGCTCGGGGGCATCGCCGACGGCGCGGTCAGCGGGAGCGACGTCGCACTGAAACCGCTCTCTAAGGGGAGCATCCGATACGAGCTGCGCCTCGATGGCAGCCTGCCGCCCGAGCCGACTCTGTCTTCGCCTCTCCTCGGAGAGTCCCTACCCCTCTCCTGCGCGGCGGGGGAGGAGCTTTCCGTCGCGATTCGCTACAGGAGCTTCGAGGGAGAGGCCGCCAGCGAGGGTCGGATATTGCGCTTCACGCTCGACCGCAAGCCGCCGGAGGCGCCGAGACCGAGCGAGGTCCCCCCCGCGTACTCCGACAAGGCTCTGAGCATCAGCCTCCTGCCCGGCAGCGGCGCGCGGGACTTGTTCGCCTCGGCATCCGCCGATGGCGCGGATGCGCCCTTCGTGTCCGTAAAGGGTCCCATCGCGCTCGAGGGCTCGGATGCCGGGCCCGTAAGGTACGTCGTGCGCGCCTACGACGTCGACATCGCGGGAAACCGTTCCCAGGAGATGAAGAGTCTTTCGTTCGTCGTCGACCGCTCCTCGGTCTACGTCGCGGACGACGGCAGCGACAATGGAGACGGCACTCCGGACAGGCCTTTCAGGAGCTTCGATTCGGCCCTCGCCGAAGCGTTGAAGGCGGGAAAGCGGAACCTGAACATCAGGGGCACCCTGGAAATGCGCGTGCCCGCGCAGGCATCGACGGCCATCGACCTCGTGGGCGGCTTCGGGAAGCTCTGGGAAAGCGATCCTTCCGCCCGAGCCGATCTGCGCGTGGCCGTTCCCCGTTCCCAAGCCGCCTTCACCCTGAGGGACGGCCTCCTCCGATTTCGGCACTTGGACGTCGAGGTCGACGCATCGGGATCGAAATCCTTCATCGCGATGGACGGAAGCGCCCTCGCCCTCGAGAACAGCAGCGTCTCCGCGGGGGCCGATGGAGATTACATCCTCGTCTCGGCCGGCGGGTCGAAGATCGAGCTCGATGGCTCGAGGATCGAGGCTTCGCGGGGAATGGTCTTCACGGCTTTCTCCTGCGACGGGAGCGATATCTCCCTCTCGGGCAGCTCGATCTCCGCGGCCGGAGGCGTGAGCATATTCGGCGCCTTCGCCATGGGCGGCGGAACGCTGTCGCTGCGGGAATCCCTCTTGGAAAGCCACGCCGATCTCTCGCTCAACCTGATGTCCCTGCGCTCGGCGTCCCTCCTAGTGGACCGAAGCCTGATCGAAGTCGACGGAGGCTCGGGCTACCTTCGTCTCGGCTCCTTCGATTCCGTGGAGGGCGAGGTGAAGAACAGCAAGATCGCCATGTCGTGGAAGGGGCCGGGCGTGCTCTTCGAGATCTCGAACGGAGGGCCGGCCTTCATGTTCGATACCATCGTCGCCGATTCGGGGAAGGACGGATTGCGCTTCTTCGATTCGCGCGGATATCCTCCTCAAGTGTGGAACAGCATCCTCGACTGCGCCGGTCAAGGGTCGGAGCTGATGCGCTCCGACACCGCGCCGGGACCCGGGCTCCTGGTCGCCGATTGCCTCTGGGGCTTCGACACGATCCTTTCCGGCGCGATAGAGGCGGGCGGCCTCGCGCCGCTCAACGCCCTCAACGCCGGCTCGGCGCTCTATTCCTCCAAACCCTCGGTCGCGGAACCTCCGGAGCGGAGCTTCGTCGCGCAACTCAAGAGCGGGACCTCGCTTCGGGCCGACTCGGCCTGCGTAAAGGCCGCGTTGCCTCTCGGTAAGGGCTATGAAGTGGATTTCAGCGGGCGCCCGCGCACGGGCCCGGATATAGGCGCGGATGAACTGGGCGACTAGCTGCCATGATACCGACGAGGACCATGCTGCTCATGACCGCCCTGTTCCTCTCCTCCTCGCTCGAAGCCGAGGGGCTGGGCGATTTCCTGCCTGAGGGCCTCGCCTCGAGGGCGGCGAAGCTGCTGTCGAGCATCGATGAGCGATCGGCGGCGATCGAGTCCAAGCGCGCCGGAATTCGCGCGGAACAGCTGCTCGCCGAGGCCGACGCCGTCGCGGATTACGCCCTCATCGCGGCCTCCCGCGGATCGCAGGGCGCGTGGGCGAAGCCCGACGGATCGGCCGTCGCGACGGACGCGCCCGCCGCCTATGCCTCGGCCCGTTCTCGCGCGAAGGCCGCCGTCGACACCCTCGCGTTCGGACCGTCAGCCGTCGAGACTCTCGAGGCTTCGCGGGAAGCCGCCGCCGACTCTCTCGAGAGCCTGATAATCGGGTCCGGCATCAAGGAAAGACCGGCACGGAGGCTCGAAGGATTCCTTGCAGGGAAATCGGCCGCCCTCGCGAGGATCTTCCCCGACGCGGCCGACGTGGCGAACCTCCTGCAAAGAGCCGGGACGGCTGGGGCGCGCGAGGCCGCGGCCGCCATGGCCCATAGGGGAGCCCGGGACATCGCCCGATCGCTTCTCCGCTCCAGGGCCCGTATCGCGGAACTGGCGCCCGCCTCGGCGAATTCCCTCGCCCGTCTCGGAGACGCCTTCACGGTATATCTCGCGTGGATGGCCGCGTTCCCGGTCGCGGCCTATCCGGGCGATCTCGATTCCTCGACGGCCGAGGGGAAAGCTCTCCTTTCATTGGGACTGAAGGCAGTGGCCGCAGGGGCGGCGACCGGGCGAATGGCGGATTTCTTCGCCGCGCTGGCCGAGGGCGACGGCCGCGCCGCCGCCGCCGCCGAGGCCGCCCGCCGTCTCGCGGGGCTGTGGGCAAACTCGCCCCAGGTAGGGCGTGAAGCCTTGGCTTCTCTCTGCGGAGTCCCGTATTCCACGCTGGCACTCTTTTCATCGGCCTTTCCCGAGCCGGAGAGGGAGATGGAGGCTTCGCTCCAAGCGACGAGGCCGTCGAAGGCCACCGATCCGATCTCGATCCTGTCGTCGATGAACGGGATAGAAGTCGCGATAGCGGAACAGGAATTCCGGCCGAGCGGATCGGCGCAGGGCGCGGAGCCCGCGCTCCTGATCCTCGAGAGACCCGAATTGGCCACGATCGCCCGCAGCGAATCGCGCTATGCGGAATTCTATGCCGAGACCTCGCATCGCTTGTCCTCGCTGTACGCCCAGGCGGCGTCGGAGGCTTCGACCATGCTCGAGTCGTCCCGCCTCCTCGCCAAGGCCGCGTCTCTCGCTCTCGGATCTCCCGCTTCCGGGATCAACGTCCGATACTTCGACCTTGCGCCGCCCCAGGAGGCCGGACGGAGAGTCGCCTTTTTCGCCGTCGCAAGCGACGCGTCCGGCCGTTCCGTCTCATTGCCCATTCCCGCCGAAGAGGCCGGCGTCGAGTATTCGAGGGCTTTCGCGAAGGCCGCCGGCTTGCGCCCGGCCGCCGTCGCCGCGAAGACCGGAGCGGCGGCCCTCCTCGCCAAATATGGCCAATCCGTCGTCTCGGCCTACGATCCGGAGGGCTCCGGCGATTTCCTGGCGACGGATTCCTTCCCGAGGGGCGATAGTTCCGCAGGGCTGGACGATTCGGCGCTCGAGCTGGCCCTCCTCGGGAATTGGCGGCCATGACGAAGGCGTCTCGGTTCACGATCCACGCGACGACCCACGCGGCGATCCTCGCGACGACCCTCGCGGTGGTCCTCGCGCTTCTCTCGTGCACCGCCCGCGAAAGCCCGGTCAGGACCGGAGGCCAGACGGCCGGAAGCCCCGAGAGCGCGGGCGAATCGAAGGGTCTCGATCCGCGCTCGGCCTTCGAGAGCTCGGGGCTGTTGGGAGGCATGGCAGCGCTGCCCGAGTCCTCCATCGTCCTGATCGCGGCGGCGGGAATCCCGGAGGCCGGGGCCGCGCTCTCGCTGGGAGGGGCCTTGTCGACGGCGGCGATCGCGCGGCACCGCGGCTCCGACCATGAAATCGTCCTCGCCTCGGGGGCTCGCGCCCAGCTGCCCGGCCCGGCCCTGGCGATAGCCGCCTCCGGCGAGCGGATAGCGGTGGCTTGCGCCGAGGCGGGAGCCTTCGGAGGATCCCTCGTCTGCTTCCAGGCGGAAGGCGAGGGCGAGCGCCTGGCTCGGGCCTGGAAGAGGGAGTGCTCGCCGATACGGCGTCTCCTGGTCGCGCCGGGCGGCCGCATCGCGGCCGCGGACGAGGCCGCTCGACTCTACCTCGTCGACGCGACCTCGGGCTCCGAGATCTGGGAGAGGCATCTCCAGGCTCCGGCCGCGGATGTCGCCTACGCTCCCGGCCTCGTGCTCGCGGCCTCGATGTCCACTCTGCAGGCCTTCGACGAGTCGACGGGAGCGCCCGTATGGAGCGCCGCCCTGACGGCGAACGTCGGGTCGATCTCGGCGGGCGACGGTACGGCCTTCGTGCTCGCCTCGAGCGGAAGCCTGGCCGCCTTCTCGCTGGCCGACGGGAAGGGCATAGGAGCCGCGACCGGGCCTTTCGATCCGGCGCTGCGTCCCGTAGCGGACGGTTCCCTGGCTATCGTCGGCCTTCGCGGCGGCGGTGCGGCGGAGATCGACGTGAAGAGCGGGCAAACCCTGAAGACCTGGACCTGGAAGGGCCAGGTCTCCTTCATCGCCGCGGACGGCGACCGGATTTTCGCGGGAATCTACGGAAGGTCGGGAATAGGCCTGCTCTATGCCGACAGAGCCGGGGATTCCGGCCTCAGCGTCGTGAGCCTCGGAAGTCCGGCCTTCGACATGCCCCTGGCAGTGAGCGGAACCAGGGGCGGCCTCCTCGTCCTGCTGATGGACGGCTCCCTCGATCTACTCGGCAAGAGAAAGGAGCCGGTCGTCGGCCCCTCGGCGCTCGACAGCGCGATCGCGCCGCCCGAGCCGACCGCTTCGGCCATCGCTTCGGCGCTTGGCCGATTCAGGCCCGCTGATGCCGCGGATCCTAAGCGCTATCTTCGCTTCGATCTTTTCCTGCAGGGCATGCCCGTCGATGCGGATGTCGCGTTCACGGCGTTCCGCTACGAGCCCGCGACCAGCGCGAAGCGGAGCTTCGCCGCCGAGCCCGCGAGCTCCGACGCCATCGTCGCCGTGTACGACGACTCGGGCCATGAGCTCGCGGCGAGCATCGGCGATCTCGGCTCCGCCCCGCGAGCCGCCGCGTATTTCGAGAAAGGCAAGTCCTATTGGATCGTCGCCGGCCGGAGCCGCCAGGCCGAGCCGTCGCAATTCAGGCTCATTCTCGAATAAGCGCCTATATTACGGTCCCGGGAGGCACGATCCCGTTTTTCGGAATGATGATGATCCCATCCACGATGTAATGCGTGGAGAAATCGCCGTCGGCCCTTTCCCTGGGATCGATGCCTATGCGGCAGTTCTCGCCGATCCGCGCGTTCTTGTCTATTATCGCGCCTTTTACGATCGAGCCCTTCGCGATGCCGACGTCGGGCCTGCCCGACGACCTGTTCGCCGCCTTCTCCGCCGAAGTCTCGTAGTAGTCCGCGCCCATGCAGACGACCCCGTCGAGACTGGCGCCCGATTCGATCACCGTGCGGATGCCGATGATCGAGCGCGTGATCGAGGCGTTGGTTATGATGCAGCCCTCGGCGGTCAGGGCCAGGTTTATGCTGCAGTAATTGAGCTTGGACGCGGGGAGGTTGCGCTTGTGGGTATGGATGGGCCGATCCTCCTCGTAGAAATTGAATTTCGGATCGATCGCCGTAAGGTCCAGGTTGGCCTCGTAGAAGGACTTTATGGTGCCGATGTCCTCCCAATAGCCGTCGAAGACATAGGCGTTGACGGACTCCGTGGAGAGAATCGACGGGATTATCTCCTTCCCGAAGTCGTTCTCCGTCCCCGAAAGCGCCCTTTCCATGAGCTCGGCGTCGAATATGTAGATGCCCATGCTGGCGAGGTAATCCTTCCCGCCGCGGCGCTCGCCCTGGAGCTCCTGCGGAATCTTGAAGGAGGAGATATCCTTCGTCGGGCCCGGCTTCTCCTCGAAGTCGACGATGCGCGACTCCTTGTCGATCGCCATCATGCCGAGGGCGCTCGCCTCCTCTCGGCTGACGGTGGTGCAGGCTATCGTGAGCCTCGAGCCCGATTCGACGTGCTTCCGGAACATATCCGCGAGGTCCATCCTATAGAGCTGGTCGCCGGATACGATGAGATAGTGGGTCGGCTCCTGGGGCCGGAAATGGATGAGATTCTTCCTCACGGCGTCTCCCGTGCCTTCGTACCATCCGGAGTGGACGAGGGTCTGCTCGGCGGCGAGTATCTCGACGAAGCCTTTCGAGAAACTGTCGAAGCTGTAGGTCCTGGACACGTGAAGGTGCAGGGAAGCGGAGTTGAACTGAGTCAGGATATATATTTGGTTGAAACCGGCATTGATGCAGTTGGAGATCGGGATGTCGACGATGCGGTATTTGCCCCCGAAGGGGACCGCGGGTTTCGCGCGATCCTTGGTGAGCGGGAAAAGCCTGGAACCCTTGCCTCCGCCGAGAACGATGGATAAGACCTTGGACATCGAAGACTCCTCTTTCGCGGCGCCGTTTACGAAGGGCCGCATTACCGGTTACAGTATAGTCTATGCCAGGGCCTTCCGCCACTTCGTTCATCGACGAGTTCCTCTCCGACCCGGACATTCGGCCTCGCCTGGCCCACGTCGAGCGGATGCCGCCGCGCGAAGCCACCTGGTCCGCCCTGCCTTCGGACCTCGATCCCGCTCTCCGCTCGGCCCTGGCTTCCCGAGGCATTGAAGGCCTGTATTCGCACCAGGCGAGGGCCTACGAGCTGGCGCGCTCGGGACGGGACTTCGTGGTCGTCACCCCGACGGCGAGCGGCAAGACCCTCTGCTACAACCTTCCCGTAGTGCAGACCCTTCTCGAGAGGCCCTCCGCGAGGGCCCTCTACCTGTTCCCGACCAAGGCCCTGTCCCAGGACCAGCAGGCCGAGCTCAACGAGGTCGCCTTGGGCGGGAAGCTCCCGCTCAAGGTGTACACCTACGACGGCGATACGCCGGACTCGCTGCGCGTCGCGGCGCGGGACACGGGGCGGATAGTGATATCGAATCCCGACATGCTGCATTCCGGAGTCCTCCCTAACCATGCCAAGTGGCTGCATTTCTTCTCCAATCTCGCCTACGTCGTCATCGACGAGATGCACGCCTACCGAGGCGTCTTCGGGAGCCACGTGGCCAACGTCCTGCGCCGGCTCCTGCGCGTCGCCGCATTCTACGGGGCGAGGCCGCGATTCATCCTCTGCTCGGCCACCATCGGCAATCCGGGCGAGCTTGCTCGCGCCCTCATAGGGCGAGAGGTCGAGGAAATCGTCGAAAACGGGGCGCCGCGAGGCGAGCGCGTCGTGGTCTTTTACAACCCTCCCCTGGTGGACCCCGTGCAAGGCATACGCAGGAGCACGGCGACGGAATCCGAGGCTCTTGCCGTCCGCTTCCTGAAAGCCGGGGTCAAGACCATACTGTTCGCCCGCTCGAGGCTGAAAGTCGAGCTGATCGCCTCCTACATCGCCGAGGCCCTCGCCAATCCCTACAACCGCGACAGGGGCATCAAGATCAGTCCCTACCGATCGGGACTCCTCCCGAGCGAGCGGCGCGCGATAGAGCGCGGCTTGCGCGAAGGCTCCATCCACGGAGTCGTTTCGACCAACGCCCTCGAGCTGGGGATCGATATAGGCGGCCTCGACGCGGCCGTCGTGGCCGGATTCCCCGGCGCCTTCGCGAGCTTCTGGCAGCAGGCCGGCAGGGCCGGCAGGAGAGGCTCGGTCTCCATCGCCATTCTCGTGGCCTCGTCCTCGCCTCTCGACCAGTTCATCATCGCCCATCCCGAATACTTCTTCGAAAGGAGTCCCGAGAAGGCGAGGATCGACCCCGACAATCCCTACGTCTTCATGGATCACCTGAAATGCGCCGTCTTCGAGCTTCCCTTCGCCGAGGGAGAGTCCTTCGGAAGCGACGGCGCCTTCGGCGACAGCGCCGAAGGCGTTAACGCCGCAGGCCTTAACGTCGAGGCGACGGAAGAGGGGCTTTCCCTCCTCGAAGAGGAAGGCATCGTCCGAAGGACGGGAGGGCGCTGGTACTGGTCGAACCAAGGTTACCCGAGCGAGGCGATTTCCCTGCGCTCGGCCACCGCGGACAATGTCGTCATCGTGGACGAGACCGGCGGCGGATCCAGGGTCATAGGCGAGATGGACAGGCCGAGCGCGAAGGAGCTCATCTTCGACAATGCCGTCTACATCCATCTCGGCCGGCAGTACCTCGTACGGAAGCTCGATATCCCGAATAGGACCTGCCATGTCGCGGAGAAGGATGTCGACTATTGGACCGACTCCGTGGTCAAGACCGATATCGAGGTCCTCACCGAGGACGCCTTCGGTGTCCTCGGTCCCGAGGGCGCCTCCGGCGTCCGAGCCCGATGGGTGATAGGAGACGTCCTCGTCAGGAGCCAGGCCGAGAAATTCAAGAAGCTCCGCTTCCACAGTCACGAGAATGTCGGCTACGGCCAGATAAGCCTGCCCCCGGAGGAAATGCAGACCCGGGCCGTCGCCCTCCTCTTTCCCGAAGGCACGATCGGCGGAGACGCGCTGGCCATGGGCGGGAGCGAAGCGCTCAAGGCGGCCGTGCTCTCCGGGGTCGGACGCCTCCTGCACGATATC
The DNA here is from genome assembly GCA_964396415.1 of uncultured Treponemataceae bacterium. Lineage (GTDB taxonomy): Bacteria > Spirochaetota > Spirochaetia > Treponematales > Rectinemataceae > UBA1306. Next base: position 52,647 of record CAYNFM010000011.1, read on the forward strand.
GCCCCTGCCTTCCTGATGTGCGATCCGCGCGATCTCGGGCGGACCGAGCGAGTCCGCGACCCCCACTTCGGTTGCGCCGCGCTTTATTTCTTCGACCGCTATCCGGGAGGCACCGGCCTGGCCGAGGGCCTGGCGAGTCTCCTCTCTCCCTCCGTGTCGGCCGCGCGCGAGCGCCTGGGCTCCTGTACCTGCATCGGCGGTTGCCCGTCCTGCATCGGCGTGGATTTCGCCGATGCGGGGAAAGGCGGGCCGGGCCCCGCCTCGATCCTCGACGGATCCGAGGTGAAGGCTCTCGTCCTCGGCCTATTGGGAGTCTTGGCGCGTGGCGGATAAGCTCAAGGGTCGCCTCGCCAGGATACGCGGCTTCGGCCTCCTCCCCGCGTCGGAGCTCGATGCCCATCCGGAGGCCGCGACTCTTCGCGGCCGTCCGCCGATTCGCCGAGCGGCGCGCGATCGCGAAAGGCCCTCCTTCCTCGGCGGTTGGGAAGCCGCGGGCGAGATGGCGTGGACGAGGACTCTAAGCCTGCGCGATTGCCTGCCCGCCAGCATCGACCCGGCGGTCTTCGCGCCGCTGCGGCGCGGGCGCGCCGGGCCAGGGCCCGCGCCCGGCCCCGCCTCGGAGAAGGCCGGGCGCATCCCGGCCGAGCGCCTCCGCCTCTTCGATCTCGAGACGACGGGCCTTTCCGGGGGAACGGGCACGATAGCCTTCCTCGCGGCCGTGGGCCGGCTCGTCGACGGCGAGTTCGCGCTGACCCAGGTATTCCTCGAGGACTATCCGGGCGAGAGGGCCTTCCTGGCGGCCTTCCTTCCCCTCCTCGAGGGCGGGGCGATCGTGACGTACAACGGCAAGGCCTTCGATCTGCCCCTGCTCCGGACTCGTTGCGTGATGAACGGCCTTCCCGCGCCCGAGCCGCGCATCCACGTCGACGCCCTCTTCGCGTCCAGGAGGCTGTGGAGGCGCGTGCACGGCGGCGCCTCTCTAGGCCTCCTCGAGCGCGAAGTCCTGGGCATCGAGAGGCTCGAGGATCTGCCCGGAGCAATGATCCCCGAGGCCTGGCTCGCCTTCGCGAGGCGAGGCGACAGCCCGGTCATGCGCCTCGTGCTGTCGCACAACGCGGACGACGTGGTCGGCCTCGCCGGGCTCCTCGCGAGGGCCCAGGCCGTCTTCGACGAGCCCCGCTCGCGCCTCGCGCGGGCCGACGTGGACCGCGCGGGGCTCGGGCGCGGCCTCCTCTCCGCGGGACGGGACGGCGAGGGCGAGGAGCTCCTCGAGGCGGCCGCTGGCGACGGCGACGGGAGGGCGGCGCTCATCCTCGCGACGCGGTACCGCAGGGCCGGCCGCGCCGAGGACTACCTCCGCGTCGCCGACCTGATGCCCCGGACCTATCGCTGCGCCGTCGAGAGGGCCAAGGCCTGCGAGCGCCTCCTGGGCGACCTCGGCGCGGCCGCCCGCTGGGCCGGGGAGGCGCGCCGCCTCGCCTCGCGGGAGCCGGAGAGGGAGGCGGCCGAGACGCGGCTCGGGAGGATCGAGGCGAGGATGTCGAGGGGCGGGCCGGGCTAGCGGACGCGCTCAGGACCGCTGGAGCTTCGCGGCGGCGTCCTGCACGTAGATATTGCGAATGCCCATGCGCTGATAGTCGGAGAGGACTTCCAGCGCCTTCTGGCGATCGCCCGAGGCCTGGTAGCACTGCGAGAGCTCGAGGTAGAGCCGGTAGTTCTTGGGATCGTTCTGGATGAGCTTGCGCAGGGATACGATCGCGTCCTGGGTCTTGCCCTGCATCCTGGCGATCACGGCCAGGCCGAGCACGGCGTAGACGTCGAATTCGATGTTGAGCGCCCGCTCGTAGTAGTCGGCCGCCTTCTCGTAATCCCCCATGGTCCTGTAGGCGTCGCCCGCGCGCGTGAGGATCACCTTGTTCTTGGGGTCCTTGGCGAGTATCCGATTCCAGAAGTCGAGGGATCCCTCCGGGGCGCCCGTGCCGCGATAGCAGTCCGCGAGGCCGAAGAGCGCGTAGAAGTTATCGGGTTCCTTGCCCAGGGCCTTGTCGAAATAGGGCACGCCCAGCTCGAACTGCTTGAGCTTGCGGTAGCAGTTGCCGATGGAGGTCAGCACCCTGATGTCGACGTCGTCGCCCTGGAGGTCCACCATCCGCTGCCAATAGCCGAGGGCATCCTTGTATTCCTTGAAATCGTAATGGAGGTGCCCGAGCCCGATGAGGGCGTAGGGATTGTCCGTCTCCATCTCGAGGACGCGGAGATAGATCGCCTTGGACTTGCGGAAGTCTCGGACCTTGCGATACGCGTCGGCGACGCGGGTCAGGACAGTGATGTTCTTGTTATCGTGGAGGAGATACTGCTCCCAGATCTCGATCGCCTTCTGGTATTGATTCAGGGCCTTGTAGCAGTCGGCGAGGCCGAAGAGCGCGTAGTTGTTGCCCGGGTGGTATACGAGGCATTTCTTGTAGTGGTCCACCGCCTCGCGGAAGGCCCCCCGCTTGCGGGCGGCGTCGCCGAGGCCGACGAGGGCGTAATTGTTCTCCCTGTCCCTCTCCAGGATGCGGGCGAAGCATTCCTCCGCCTCCTCGATCCTGTTCTCCTTGAGATATTGGTAGCCCTTCTTGGAAAGCTCCGCGATCTCCGCGAGCTCCTGGTTGGGAGGCTCATGCTCGCCTTCTTTACGGGGAGACTCGGGAAGGTTATTGTCGCTCACTTAGCTTCCTCTTTTTCGTTTAATAAAATCTGTATAACAAGCGCGGCGCTGTTGATGAGCCCCTCCGCGCGCCTATCGTCCTTGGCGAGCCGGTACATCTTCAGCGCGTCGATCGGACGACGCTCGGCCATGTACCTCTCTCCGACCCTGATCAGTCCGTCGGAATAGCCCGTGGTCTGGAAAATCCGCCTGGCGGCCTCGACGTCGCCGCTATTGAACAGTTCGTTCCCCTTCCTATTGAGCTTGACCTTCCGATCGGGCTCGACGCCGGAAACGGGAAGGTCGGCTGTTTTGATGAGCCCGCCGGCCGGGAAGCGTTCGAACAGGTTTTTATCCATAAATCGCGACCGTACCGGTTAAATATATAAGGAACCGATCGAATAATCAACCCGCCTTTTTGAAGAAGCGCCCGCTATTCGTCCGCGAGAGGGGCGATCGAATTCCGGTAGAACCTGACGCGCGACCGGCCGTACTCCCTTTCGTCCTCGACCCCGAGGCTGCCTATCGCTTCGGGCAGACGGTCTTCCGAGGGGAAGTGGATCAGCACGAGCCCGCCCGGGGCCGCCGACGGGCCCTCCGCCAGGCTCTCGAGGAGCTCGCGCCTGTAGCGGTAGGGGAAGGGCGGATCGCAGAAGACGACGGAGAAGGGCTTCCTGTTGCGCAGGATGAAGCGCTCGACGGGCATGGATCTGCAATCGACGCGCTCTTCCGCGAGGGAGACGTTCCCGAGCAGGAAGGCGAATTTGGCCGGATCCTTCTCCACGCAGACGATGGGCGACGCGCCGCGGCTCGCCGCCTCGAGGGCGATTATGCCCGATCCGGAGAACAGGTCGAGGAAGGAGAGCCCCGTCAGGTCGCCGAGGACCGCGAAGACGGATTCGCGCATCTTGTCCATGGCGGGCCTGATCTCGAGCTTGCCCTTCGGGACTCCGACGATCCGACCTCGGTATCTGCCGCCGGTAATGCGCATCCTTCAGCCTTCGTTGCGGCGGCGCAGGGCCCGGCGCATGTCCCGATCCAGATCCTTTTCCCGGATATCGGCGCGCTTGTCGTACAGTTTCTTTCCCTTGCAAAGCCCGAGCTCGATCTTGACGAGGCCGCGCTTCAAATACACCGATAGGGGTATCAGGGTGTAGCCCTTCTCCCTCACGCGGCGATCGATGCGCTTTATCTCCTGCGCGCGAAGGAGGAGCTTCTTCTGCCTGTCGGGGTCGTGCTGGAAGGCGGCGGAGGAGAAGACGTATTCCGATACGCGGAAATTCCTCACCCAGACCTCGCCGCCCCTCACCTCGGCGAAAGCGTCGGGAAAGGAGAGCTTGCCGTCCTTGATGGATTTGACCTCGGTGCCGAGGAGGCAGACGCCGCACTCGAAGGTCTCGTCGATGGCGTAGTCGTACCTGGCGCGCTTGTTTATGGCGACTATCTTTACGCCCTCGGGAATGCTCACGCGGATAAATTATAGGAAGCGCGGTCCCCCATGTCAACGCCGGGTCTATGTCTAGCCCAGGGCGCGCCGATCGTGCTAGTGTCTCTTGCCATGTCCGATCGATTCCCCTGGTCGAATTCGCGCGAGAGGTATCGCCGTGCTGTCTAGGCGGAGGTCCTACGCCGAGACGGTCCAGGGAAGACGCAAGCTGGCGCGTCGCCTGGGCATCCTCTTCCTCGTCTTCGTCTGCTACGAGCTGCTTTCGGGAATGCTCCTCTCCACCTATGCGATGCTGTCCTCGGCGATGGAGCCCAGCATCATGCCCGGAGAGCGGATCGTCGCGACTCCCCTGGCCTTCGGACCTACGACTCTCTTCGGCAAGCTCCCCGGCATTTCCCGTCCCCAGCGCGGCGACATCGTCGTGATAGAGCCCAACTACGCGAGGCGACCCGATTTCTGGGGGACCCTGCTAGACTCCTTCCTGCGCTTCGTCACCTTTCAGCTCGTTTCCCCCGCATACAACGGGCCCGAAGGCGCGCTCTCGGCGCCGACCCTCCAGCGCGTCGTCGGTCTGCCGGGCGACTCCATCCGAATGGACGACTTCGTCTTCAGGGTCGAGCCCGCGGGCTCGGACCAGTTCCTGACCGAGTTCGAGTTCTCCTCCCGCGCCTACGATATCTCCCACGAGGACGCGCCCGATTCGTGGCGCGGCGACTTGCCGGGCTCCGGGCACATGGATCAGCGCGTGCTGGGGAAGGACGAGTATTTCGTCGTGGGAGACGCACGCTCCTCCTCGAGCGACTCGAGGCTTTGGGGGCCCGTCAACATCGACCGATTCCTCGCCAAGGCGCTCTTGCGCTATTGGCCGCCCAAGCGATTCGGCCTCCTGTGAGGCGAGGCCGCGATGCGCGGGAAGACGAGGCGGAATCCTTCGTCCCTCCCGCGGCGCTGTACGTCCACGTGCCCATTTGCGCCTCCAAATGCGCCTATTGCGACTTCTACTCGGTGCCTGCCGCGAGCCTCGGCGAGGGCTTCGAGGCGGAACTCGTGGAGGCCACTCTAGCTCGAGCTTCCGCCCTGGCGACGAGGTTCGAGGCCGAGGCATTCGAAACCGTCTACGTAGGCGGCGGCACGCCGAGCATGCTCTCTCCTCGGGCCCTCGACCGCCTGCTCGAGGGGATAGGGAGCATCGCCGGGGGGAGGGGAGGGCGCGGCCGCGGACCGCGCGAGTGGACAGTCGAGGCGAATCCCGATAGCCTCGGTCCCGAGGCCGTCTCGATCATGCGGCGGCATGGCGTCACGAGGCTGAGCATAGGCGTACAGAGTCTGGATCCCGCCGAATTATCCGTCTTGGGGCGGAGACACGGAGCCGATGCGGCGCTGAGGGCCGTGGCTCTCGCGGCCGAGGCGGGTCTGTCCGTCTCGGCCGACCTGATCGCGGGCATTCCGGCCTCGACGGCGACGCCGCGTCCGGCCTTCGACGCCGACCGTCTCGCCTCCTTCGCGCGCGAGCTCTTGAGCGCCGGCGCCGCCCACCTCTCGGTCTACGACCTCAGCCTCGAGGAGGGCACGCCCTTGGCGGCGGCGAGGAGCCGGCTTCGATTCCCCGACGAGGACGAGGATTTCGAATCGAGGCGTGAGCTCGAGGCCCATCTTCTCGAGTCGGGACTGCGGCGCTACGAGGTCTCCAACTACGCGGCGGTCGGGGACGAGTGCCGCCATAACCTGGCGTATTGGCGCATGGATTCGTACATCGGCGCCGGTCCGGGCGCCGTCTCGACCGTCGCGCGCCGCTCGGGCGCGTCCCTGCGTATCGAAGAATCGAGGGACCTCGCGGGCTACGCCCTCGCCGCGAGCCGCGCGCGCGAGACCGAGATTGAGCCGCGGGACGCCGCTTTCGAGACGATCATGATGGCATTTCGGACCTGCTTCGGCTTGGATCTCGCCGCCTTTCGAGAGCGTTTCG
>CAYNFM010000012.1:0-17834 GCA_964396415.1 uncultured Treponemataceae bacterium
CGCCGCCCGCCCGCGCCTTCTTGATCTCCATCGTATAGAGGTAGAAGACGAGGGCGAGGAAGGGAATCGCGTACCACTGGAGCGTCGAGAAGTTCCTCAGCCCGATGAGCGCCTGTCTTGTCGCGGCCGTCATATTGCCTCCTGAGAGTTGTTTGACATAGGGAAATAATACGTCATTATACACCCGGGATTCGCCAATGATATAAGGTTAAATCCTCAACTCCCCAAATCTCAACGTGACAAGCATTTCCCTTGGTATGGTATTCTGAAGCATAGGCGGGGAAATAATGATCGAGCAGATCGAAATACGCAATTTCAGGGCACTTCGATCAGTGAAAGTAAGATTAGGTGAATTCCAAGTCTTTGTCGGACCGAATGCATCAGGCAAGAGCAGTTTCTTCGATTCCATATCCCTTGTCCGCGATCTCCTTTCGGGTGGTCTGGAAAAGGCAGTCTTTGGAGATCCTCGCGTAGAAGTTCCCCGGCGGGCGGAGAATCTGCGCGAGCTCTCGTGGCTTGGACAGGGAGGGAACATCGAAATCGCCTTTACCGCCGGCGTGCCGCCGGCCGCTGATCTCCTCGGCCAGGGTTATTCAAAGCTCCGATACGAGATCGCGATCAATACCGACGAATTTGGGATCGAGTCGGAAATACTCTGGCTTATTCCCAAGGGCGCGGAGCGGGCTGATCTTCAAGCCAGCCGCGAATGCGCCCTCTTTCCAGAAGAATATCTACCGCCTCCAGAGCACATCATATCGAAGAACGCGACCCGCAATTGGCGGAAGACAGTCTCGAAAACGGATAAAGGTTTCGATTATTTCCGTTCCGAGAAGACCGACTGGAACAACCAATTCAGGTTGGGGCCCGGCAAGGCGGCATTGGGGAATCTCTTTGAGGATAAAGAGCGATTCCCCATTTCGCTTTGGTTCAAGAACTACCTCATGGACGGTGTCTTCCGCCTCATGCTCAACGCCGAAGCGATGCGGATGCCCGCCCCCGCCGGGCTGCCTACCGTATTGATGAGCAATGGCTCGAACCTTCCCTGGGTGGTGCACAGGCTTGAGGAGGAGAATCCCGACAGGCTCGAGAACTGGACAGCTCATGTCCGTACCGCTCTTCCCGATCTCAGATCCATACGCACGATCGAGAGGGAAGAAAATAAGTCTCGCTATCTTCAACTCAACTATTCGAGCGGCCTCGAAGCCCCTTCCTGGGTTCTCTCCGACGGGACGCTCAGGCTCCTTGCCTTGACGCTACTGGCCTTTATGCAGGTCAAGCCCTCGATCATCCTTGTCGAGGAACCGGAAAACGGCATCTATCCCAGGGCTATCGAGACCGTCATGCAATCCCTGTCCTCGGTCTATGACTCGCAGGTCTTCTGCGCCTCGCATTCGGCCCTCGTCCTCGGCCTCGTCGAAAAAACGGAGAACCTTCTTTGTTTCGGGAAAAATAAGAACGGTTCGGCCGACGTGATAAGAGGCGACGATCATCCTCAGTTGAGGAAATGGCTGTCGGGGTTGCGCATGGCCGATCTTTTCGCTTCGGGAATTCTATGAGAGATTGCTTCTTCCTTGTAGCCGACAAGACCATGGAATAGGTAATCACGGGTTTTGCCGCTCGGGATAGGTTTTATCTTAGCCTGAGCTGTAGCTCCTTCGAGCTCGATCCGGAACGCGACGTAAGGGTGGCGGTGGGTTTGAACGATCCTGGGCTTTACCTCCGCGCGGCCGAACTTCTCCGACCGAGGCTTGGCGAATATGGGCACGCGATTGTAATGCTCGACGCTGAATGGGACAGCGCGCCATCGGCTAATGATCAGAGATGCGAGATTGAGGGAAGGCTATACCAGGCTGGATGGCCTGAGGATAGCATCGTGGCGATAGTCGTCGAGCCCGAGATAGACGCTTGGCTCTGGACGGGGACAGTACATACGGCCCGGGCTCTCAATTGGCCGAACTACGAAGAGCTTGAGGCCTTCCTACTCGAGCGCGGATTTCTCCGCGAGGGAGAGCAAAAGCCCCAAAGGCCCAAAGAGGCTGCACTGCTTGCCATCCGAGAAAAACAGAGGCCCTTCTCCTCGGCGATCCACCGTTACGTGGCCGAAAATGCTTCGATTACTAAATATTGTCTGGAACCCGGGCTCTGCCGCCTCGTCGAGACGCTTCGACGGTGGTTTCCGGAAAACGCCGAGTGAGAAGCGCCTTGAGCGATAGTAAGAATAGCTACCTCTTTCGGAGACGAAAAAAAAGCCGGCCCGCGGACGGCGATCGTCGCGCGGGTCGGCCTTCGAAGGAAAACTTCGCCCCTTACTGGAGATCGGCGTCCTTGTAGTAGCCGCTGTCGACGAGAATGGACTTGTAGTTCCCCTTGTCCGCGAACACCGGCTGGCAGAGGAAGGACGGCACCACCTTGACCCCGTTGTTGTAGGTCGCGGTGTCGTTCACCGTCGCCGGCTTGTTGGCCATCAGGGAGTCCACCATGTCCACGACCTGCGCCGCCAGGGTCCGCGTGTCCTTGAACACCGACATCGACTGCTGCCCCGCGATCATCGCCTTCACGTTCGGAACGTCGCAGTCCTGGCCCGTAAGCACGGGATAGGGCTTCTTGGCCGTGCCGTAGCCGTTGTTCTTCAGCGAGGCCACGATCCCGATGGCCAGACTGTCGTTCGGAGACAGGATGGCGTCGAGCTTCTTGCCCTTCGCGTAGAAGGCGGTGATCAGGTTATCCATCCTCGCCTGCGCCTTGCCCGAATCCCAGGCCTGGATCGCGATCGTCGTGAAGTCCTTCTGCCCGCTCGGCACGACCAGCTTGCCCGAGTCGAGATAGGGCTGCAGAATGCTCATCGCCCCCTTGTTGAAGAAGGTCGCGTTGTTGTCGTCCGGCGAGCCGGCGAACAGCTCGATGTCGAAGGGACCCTTCCCGTCCTTCAGCCCCAGCTTGGACTCGATGTACTGCCCCTGGATCACCCCCACCTTGAAGTTGTCGAAGGTCGCGTAGTAGTCCACGTTCGGCGTGTTCATGATCAGCCGGTCGTAGGCGATGACCTTGATCTTGTTTTCCTTGGCCTCCTTGAGCACGTTGGTCAGCGCGGAGCCGTCGATCGACGCGATGACCAGGACCTTGCAGCCCTTCGTGATCATGTTCTCCAGCTGCTGCACCTGCGTGTTGACGTCGTTGTTCGCGTACTGGAGCTCGACCTGGTAGCCCTTGGCCTCCAGCTGGGTCTTCATGTTCGACCCGTCCTGGTTCCAGCGCTGCAGGGACTGCGTCGGCATGGCCACGCCGATGAGCTTACTGTCGCAAACCGCGGACGAGAGCGCGATCACGGCTCCCAGAACGACCAGTAAAAACCTTTTCATCCCGTTCCTCCTGTTGAACGTATAGAATAGATAACTTCCAGACCAATTCAGGATAGGGGGTACTTGCGTAGAGCGCAATGGGAGGAATTGATACTATATATCTAAAATTGATATTACGTATCCGCCCGAATGCTGTCGGCCCAGGTTGGACGGGATTCGGGTCGCAACCACGGCGATCGGCGCGGCGACGTCCCGATCGGGAATTCGCGGAAGCCGCCCCGCGAACGGCGGCCCGCTCGACCATCGGGTCGAGCGGGCCCCGTCGATCATCGCAGGTAGTGAATGTTTTATGCCTTTCCGTGAATGCCGGGGCCGCGCTTCCGGCGTCGACTAGCTCGAGAGGCGCCTGATCTCCCCGAAGCCGCAGTAAGGTATCAAGGCGGCGGGCATCCTGATCGAGCCGTCCGCCTGCTGGAAGTTCTCGATGACCGCGATGAGGCCGCGGCTGCAGGCGATCGCGGTGCCGTTGAGCATGTGGACGTACTTGTTCTTGCCGTCCTCGTCCTTGAAGCGGACGTCGAGGCGGCGGGCCTGGAAGTCCGTGCAGTTGGAGGTCGAAGTGACCTCGCCCCACTCGCCGCCGTTGCGGCCGGGCATCCAGGCCTCGAGGTCCCACTTGCGATAGGCGGGGGCCCCGAGGTCGCCGGTGCAGGTATCGACGACTCGGAAAGGGATGCCGAGGCCGGAGAAGATCTCCTCCTCGATGGCCCGGAGCTCTTCGTGGACGCGGTCGGAGTCCTCGGGAAGGCAGTAGGCGAACATCTCGACCTTGGTGAACTGGTGGACGCGGTACAGCCCCTTGGAGAACTGGCCGGCGGCGCCCGCCTCGCGGCGGAAGCAGTGGGAGAGGCCGGCAAGACGCAGCGGCAGGTCTTTCTTGTCGAGGACCGAGCCGGAATAATAGCCGCCGAGGGTTATCTCGGCGGTGCCGATGAGGCAGCTCCCCTCGCCCTCGACCGTATAGACATTGGATTCCGGGCCGCGGGGATTGAAGCCGATGCCTTCGAGGATCTCGGTTTTCGCTATATCGGGAGTCGTGAAGAGGGTGAAGCCTTTCTTCAGCAATACGTCGAGGGCATATCGCACGAGGGCGAGCTCGAGGATCACGCCCTGGTTCTTCAAATAGTAGAACTTGGTGCCCGAGACCCGAGTGGCGGCGTCGAAGTCGATGATGTCGAGATCCTGACCGAGCTGGACGTGGTCCTTGGGCTCGAAGGAGAACTTCGTCGGCTCGCCCACTCGCTTGACCTCGAGGTTGTCCTTGTCTTCTTTGCCGACGGGGGCGTCGGGGTGGGCCATGTTGGGAATTTTCCGGCCTTCCTCGTCGAGCCTGGCTTCCGCCTCGGCGGACCGGGCCTCGAGGGCGGCGATGCGCTCCTTGAGCGTCTTGCCTTCCTCGATGAGCTTCCGCCTCGTTTCGGCGTCGACTTTCCCCTTCATCGCGGCGGCGTTGTCGTTGCGCTTCTTGCGCTCGTCCTCGAGCTCGCGCAATACGGCGAGGCGCTTGTCGTAGAGACTGACTACGAGATCGGCATCCGCCTTCATGAAACGGTCGGCGACGTTCTTCTTAACCGCGGCAAGGTTGTCCTTGATGAACTTGTAATCGAGCATGGTGGAACATGATACCCGCGCGGGGGAGCTGCAGGCAAGCCTTTGGCATCTTCGGCGGAATATCGTGTCCGTTATGCTGTTTGCCCCTGTTCTATCGCGAATCGGCACTAATCGAACAAAATAGTCGATATCCAGGCAAAATATCATGGATCCGGTAATTCTATCTATTATCTTGAGATATTCCGCAAATAATGTAAAATACAACTATTTTAAGAAATATCCAGAGGATATTGATCAAATTCACTGCTAGATGTAATATTTCGCACGTTAATGCAAGGGATAGGCTAGCCACAAACATCGTGTATGTTTTTTAGCCATCCCGTCACCCGTTTCTGGAGGGTTTTCATGATAAGGTACCTTAAGGTCCTTCTCCCCGTCTTCGCGCTCTCTTTCGTTCTGGCTTCCTGCGCCAAGCTTCCCCAGGCCGATGTAGACGCCGCGAATGCCGCCTTCGCCGAAGCCAAGACCGCCCAGGCCGACGTGCTCGCGCCGGATTCCTTTAAGGCCGCGAGCGCGGCCAATGACGCTCTTCAAGCAAACCTGAACGCCAAGGATTACGGCAAGACCAAGGCTCTCGCCGCGGCGCTCACCGCTGCCTCCGTTCAGGCCAAGACCGATGCCGCCGCCGGCCTCGATGCCGCCAAGGCCGACGTCGCCACGCTCGGGACCGATATCGCCGCCGAGATCCCCGCCGTTCAAAAGATCTACGCCAAGGCAGTCGCGAAGAAGGCCAAGGTCGACCTCAAGGCTATCAAGGCCGGTCTCGCCGCGGCGCCCAAGAGCCTCGCGGATGCCAAGGCGCAGACCGATGTGGTCGCCTCCGACGCCGCTCTCAAGGCTCTCAAGGCCAGCCTCGACGGCTACAAGGCCGCCATCGAAGGCGCCGGTATCAAGGGCTAGTCTATCCCGATGGAGAGGCGGTCCTCGGATCGTCCCTCATGCGGAATTTCCGGTATCGTCGATGGAAGGGGCTGCCCGCGAAGGGCAGCCCCTTTTCGCGTCGGGCCGTAATACCCGACTATATTGCCGAATTCCGGGCCTTCGTATACCATTGCCCCATGAAGCTCGAGATCAATACCCGCGGAAACGGCGCCTGTCCCATCTGCGCCGTCGGCGATAATTGCAGGATACAAAAGCTCCTCTGCTCGGGCGTCGAGAAGGCGGAAGCCGACGGCGAGATGGAGATCGTAGTCTATACCTGTCCCTATTTCTCCGAGAGGCGGGGCGCGTGATCGACAAATTGGAGGCTCTCTCGGACAGGCTTCGCCAACTGGACGACGCCGTCGCGGAACCGGGCCTGGCCAAGGATCCCGCGAGATACCGCGAGCTCATGCGCGAGCGCTCTCGTCTCATGGCGGTCGACGAGGCTTATTCCGCCTACAAGTCCGTCCTCTCCTCGCTCGACGGGGCCAGATCCATCGCCAAGGACGAGTCCGATCCCGAGATGCGGGATCTCGCCCGCGAGGAGGCCAAGGAGCTCGAGGAGCGCCGCGGGGCGCTCGAGGCCAAGCTGCAGGACCTTATCGCTCCGCGCGACGAGTTGGCCGACAAGCCGGCCATCGTCGAGATACGCGCAGGGACGGGAGGAGAGGAGGCGGCGCTCTTCGCCGCCGACCTGTTTCGGATGTACTCGCGCTTCGCCGAGAAGCGAGGCTGGAAGATCGAGGTCATGGAGACCTCGGGCACCGAGCTCGGCGGCTTCCGCGAGATCGTGTTCTCGATAACGGGCGACGCGGTGTACGAGTGCCTCCGCTGGGAGTCGGGCGTCCATCGGGTCCAGCGCGTTCCGGCGACCGAGGCCTCGGGCCGCATCCACACGAGCGCCGTGACAGTCGCCGTCCTCCCCGAGATGGAGGAGACGGAGGTCGAGATCCGGGAGCAGGACCTGCGCATCGACATGATGCGATCCTCCGGCCCGGGGGGGCAGAGCGTCAATACGACGGACTCCGCCGTCCGGATCACCCACCTCCCTACCGGGCTCGTCGTCCACTGCCAGGACGAGAAGAGTCAGCTGAAGAACAAGGCCAAGGCCATGCGCATCCTGCGCGCCCGCCTCTTCGAGCTGGAGGACGCCAAGAGACAGGCCGAGAGGGCCGCCGAGCGGAGGAGCATGGTCGGCTCCGGCGATCGATCCGAGCGCATCCGCACCTACAACTTTCCCCAGAACCGCATAACCGACCACCGCATCGACCTGACCCTGTACAAGCTCGAGCTGGCGATGGAAGGCGATATCGACGAGCTGGTCGACGCCCTCGTGCGCGCGGCCCGCGAGGCCCTCATGAGGGCCGAGCCCGAGACGAAGGCTCAGGCCAAGTCCCAGCCTTCCCTGACGATCGGCGCGGGGATGCGCCAGACATGACGGTAAGGGATGCGCTGCGGGAAGGAGCGGCCGCCCTAGCGGGGACGGAGACGCCCTTCCTGGACGCCTCCCTTCTCCTGGCCGAAGCCCTCTCCGTCGATGCCGCGCGGATTCTCGCCTCGGGGCCCGAGTCCCTGGGGGACCGGCCGCTGGCGCGCTATCGGGAGGGTATCGCCTCGCGGTCCCGCGGCCTGCCCGTGGCCTATATAACCGGTCGCAAGGAATTTTGGGGCCGGGTCTTCGCGGTCGATCCGCGCGTCCTCGTGCCGCGCCCCGATACAGAGACCCTCGTCTCGGAGGCGCTCAGAGTAGGCGACCTCATCCTGCGTGAACGGAAAGCCGGATACGCGGTCCGCGTTCACGAGCCCTGCTGCGGATCGGGCTGCGTGGCCATAAGTCTCGCCGCCGACAGGCCCGAGTGGATCGTCTCGGCCTCGGACCTGTCGGAGGATGCCCTCGCGGTCGCCGAGGCCAACGCCGCCTCTATCCTCGCGGCGGACAGGCCTGGCGGTCCCGTCGCCTTCGGCCCGAGCGACCTCCTTGCCTCCGCGCTGCGCGCCATGGACGAAGACGCCCAGGGTCCCTTCGACATGATCGTCGCCAATCCGCCCTACGTCCCCTCTCGGGAAGCCGAGGCCTTGCTTCGGCTCGGCTGGTCCGAGCCGCGCATGGCGCTCGACGGAGGCGGCGACGGGCTCGAGCCGATGAGGCGACTCGTGCCCCAGGCCGCCCGTGCCCTCGCCCCGGGAGGAGCCCTGCTGGTCGAGGCCGACGACGGACAGGCGGGGGAGGTCGCCGAGCTGTTTCGGGCATCGCGCTTTTCGGAGGTCGAGACCCGCAGGGACCTCGGCGGGAGGGCGCGGGTCACCTTGGGGAGGAAGACTTGGACGAGCTAAGGAGCGGCTTTCTCTCGCGCACGGGAAGGATGTACGCGAGCGACGACGCCGGGCGCATCGTCTCCGCCCTCGCATGGACCGAGGAGAGGCACTCCGGGAGGCTCAGGGCCTCCGGCGAGGAAGCCTGGACCCACGACCTGCGCGTCGCCGACATCCTCCTCGACCTGGGGCTCGACGCGGATTCGGTGATCGCGGGCCTCCTCCACGACGCCCTCGACGGTCACCCCGAGGGCGTCGCGGCCGAGGAGGAGGAAGGATTCGAGGGGGTCGAGCCCGAAGCTTCCGCCTCCGCCGCCCGCGCGAAGCATAAAGCGGCATCGGTGGAGCGCGCCAGGGCCGAGGCCGCGGCGGCCCGCCGCGCGACCCTCGTCTCGCTCATCGGCGAGCGCTTCGGCCGCGGCGTGTCCCTCCTCGTCGAGGACACTTCGCGCCTGGCGGCGCTCAAGGCGAAGAACAAGACCGTCCAGGCCGCCGAGACGATCCGCAAGATGCTCTTCGCCATGGCGAGGGACATCCGCGTCATCATCATCAAGCTCGCGGACAAGCTCGACAGCATGAGGACCCTCAAGTACCTTTCCGAGGAGCGGCAGAAGGGGATCGCCGCCGAGTGCCTCGACGTCTTCGCTCCCCTCGCGGACCGGCTCGGCATCAGCTGGATGAAGGACGAGCTCGAGGACCTCTCGCTCAAGGCGCTCAACCGCGAGGCCTTCGACCAGATCAAGGACATCGTCGCCGTGAAGAAAGGCGAGCGCGAGTCCTTCCTCCAGCGCGTCGAGGAGGAGATCCTGGGAGCCGCGAGGGCGGAGGGAGTCGAGGTCGAGGCCTCGGCCCGCGCGAAGCATTTCTACTCGATCTACCAGAAGATGCGGAAGAAGGCCAAGGGGGCGGAGGAGCTCTACGATCTTCTCGGCCTCAGGCTCATCTGCGCCAGCGAGAACGACTGCTACGCGGTGCTCGGCCTCGTGCACCGCCTGTGGAAGCCGATGGAAGGCCGATTCAAGGACTACATCGCGATGCCCAAGGCCAACGGGTACCGCAGTCTCCATACCACGGTGATGTGCTACGAGGGCCGCCTCCTCGAGGTCCAGATCCGCACGAGGGACATGCACCGAGTCGCGGAGTACGGCGTCGCCTCGCACTGGCTGTACAAGAAGGGCACGACGGCCGAGGCTCCGAGGCCCGAGGACCTGCCCATCGTCAACCGCCTCAAGGAGTGGAGCGACTTCGTCTCGCAGGGGGCCGTCTACCTCGAGGAGATCAAGCGCGAGCTGCTCAAGGATTCCATATTCGTGTTCACGCCCAAGGGCGACGTGATCGAGCTGCCCTCCGGCTCGACTCCCCTGGATTTCGCCTTCGCGATCCATACCGACGTCGGCATCCATTGCCTCGGAGCAAAGGCGGACGGCCAGATCGTGCCCCTCGACGGCGAGCTCATGAACACCCAGGTGGTCGAGGTCCTCACTTCGCCCCAGGCCCGGCCCAACATGAACTGGCTGCGGATCGCGAGGACCAGCAAGGCCAAGGCGAAGATCCGAGCCTGGCTCGTCCAGGACGGCGAGGCCCTGGCGATCGACCGCAACATCGTCGCGGGCCATCGCGGCGGAATAGCCGCGCGCGGGAAGGGGGAGGCTCACCAGAAGGCGGGCGAAGGCTCCGCGGCGCCCGGCCACGCGATAGCCCAGAAGGGCCCCCAGGCGCCCGTCGTCGGTCGAATGACCGAGATAGTCAAGGGAGCCGGCGCGCAAAAGGGAGTCGGCTCCCTTCGGGGAGCCGGCCAAAAGGAAGCCTACGAGTATCGCGCCGTCGAGCCGGGCGAGGCCGTGCGCAACGATCGCGCCGGCGTCTCGATCGGCGACGAGAAGAACATGATGATCCGCATCGCCGGCTGCTGCCAGCCCGTCACCGGCGACGAGATCGTAGGCTACGTCTCGAGGGGCAGGGGCATCATCGTGCATAGGGCCGATTGCCATTCCCTGCACGCGATAGCCGATTTCGCCGAGCGGCGGATCGACGTCCGATGGGAGGATTCCGTCGCCTTCGCGACCGCCCGGTTCCGGATAACGTCGCGCAAGAGTCCCGACCTCTTCGCCGAGATAGAGAACGCTGTGCGGAAGTTCAAGGGAAGGCTCCGGGAGGGACGTCTCGGCGAGCGGGGCGACGGGAGCCTCTCGGGCTCCTTCACGATGGAGTTCGAGTCTCGGGATGACGTCAAGCGAGCCGTGAAGGCCCTGCGCGCGCTGCCTTCGCTCATCGCGATAGAGGAAGACGACTAGTCTCGGCCGCGGCGCTCAGGGCCGATCCGCGACGCGGACGAAGTCGCCGTCGCGCAGGCCGCGCACGAGGGCGGGATCGCCCACCGCGATCCAGGCGGAAGGCCCGTCGAGGAGCCTTTCCCTCGCCACCCGCACGACGTCGTCGGCGCTCACACCGCGGATGCGTCCCGCCGCCCGGAATACGGCGGTGCCGTCTCCCCCCGCGGCCAGGTCGCGGGCTATGAGCGCGGCCATGCCCTCGGGGGAGGCTCCGCCGGAGTACAGGGCGACGATGGCGCGCGACTTGTACGAGTCGAGGCTCTGCGCGACGGTCGCGCCGAGGCAGCGGCCGGCCGCCAGCTCGGAGATCGCGGCGTCGATCGCGGCCTTGGCCGCGGCGGGCTCTTCCGTCCTGTAGACCGATATGCTCGCCGCGGGGGCGGCCGCGGCGGATAGGTCCGTCCACGCGCCGGAGGCCGAAACGCGTCCGGCGCGCAGGTTTTCGAGAACGAGATCGTCGAGCATGAGAAGGGCCACGGCGAGGGCCGGGTAATCGGCGGAGGACTCTTCGGGAGCCCCGAATTCCCCGCGGAGAAGGACCGAGCCCGGGATCGCCGATAGCGCGACCGCCTTGAACCACGGATGGAGCGGAAGGGGAGGAGGCTTTTGGGCGGTCCGGCCGAGGCTGGAGCCGCCGCCGGGAATCGAGCCGAAGGACGACGCGAGACTCGATGCCAGTCGCGCCGGCTCGATGTCCGCTACCGCGACGACCGACAATCGATCGGCTCCGAAGCTGTCCGACCAAAACCGGGCGATCCTTTCCGGAGTCGCCGTAGCGAGGGAGCCGAGCGTGCCGCCGGGCGGCAGGCCGTAGGCATGGCCCTTGAACAGGTCCGACCGGATCTCGGTCTCCGCTCGAGCGAGCGGATCGCCCGCCTCCCTTCGCTCGGCTATCCGAGCCTGCCGGAGGGTCGGATCGAAGTCGGTCTCGGCGAAAGACGGGGACGCGAGGGAGCGGGCGACGAGCCCGAGGAGTCCGGACAGCTTGTCGGATGGGCAGACGAGCTCCATGGATACGTCGTCGTAATCCTCGAGGCTCAGCGAGATCGAACCGCCGGCCTCGCTTACCGTGGCTTCGACGCTGCCCTCGGTTGTTCCGGTCGCGCCCGATGCGGCGAGGTCGAGGGCCAAGGCCGCATAGCCGGCCTCGCTCTCGTCCCGGACGGAACCGTCCGACGCGAGCAGTATCCTCGCGACGGCCATGCCTCGGTCCGGTTGCCGCTTCACGGCGAGGGTGACGCCGTTGGGCAGCTTTTCGAGCAGGTACTCGGAGAGGGCTGTCTCGACGTAGCCGGCTTGCGGAGCCGCGACGGGCTTGATCGTGTCGGGCGCCGTCGGGGCTGTCGCGAGGGTGGTGCCCACGCCCCGCGCGGCTGCGACGGGAGGAGGGGAGGCTTTGGGCGGAGAGGCGCCGGCGGAGGGGACGGAACCGGCGGATGGTAGGGTACCGGCCGATGGGACCGTGGCCGGCGAAGCCGCGCCGGGAAGCGTGACCGCAGCGGTCGGGGGAGAGGCCGCAGTCGGGGGCGGAACGGCCGCCGAAGCGGCCGCCGGAGCGGCCGAAGCCCGAACCGCCGTCGCGGGACGCGAGGCGCAGGACTCCAGTAAGCCCGTCGCGACGGCGACCGCGGCGAAGACGGCCGCGGCGACGGCGTTACGCGCCGTCCGGGGGCCTATTTTTGCCACCAAAACGCGTTAGTGGGCTTGACCGTTTCGAATCCCGAGCCGGCGAGGGAGTCTTTTTCCTTCTCGAAGTCGGACGGGTTCATCCTGATCGCGACCACCTCGAGGTTTCGCATGACGTAGGTGTCGAGGAAGGCAGAGACTTCCTTCGGCCCCGTCGCGGCGAGAGCGGCCGGATAGTTCGCGAAATAGTCGACCGAGGCCGCGGACCACCAGAACGCGAGGGTCTTGACCATGCCCTCGGCATCGCCGGTGGCCGCCGAGCGTCCGTCTAGGATGCGCTTTCGGGCGGCGTCGTAATCGTCGGCCGAGAAATAGGAAGGATCGGTCTTCATCGAGGTGATCTCGAAGGCCCTCTCCCTCTCCTTGAAGGCATGCGCCTTGTCGGCCGAGGGCGAGGCCTGGTCGACGGTGAAATGCGAAGAGATGGAAATCAAGCCGCCGTCGCGTCGGCTGACGTAATCGGCGACGATGCCTTCCTTGCCGCCGAGCCCGGGGACGTTGGCCGCGATCGCCGTCTTGAAGCGGCCGTCGGGCGGCGATACGAGGGAACTCCATAAGTCGGCGGCGTAGCTCGACTTGAGATCGAAGGCGAGATCGGGACCGCGGTACCTGGCTTCGATCGTACCGGTTCCCTCGGGCATGGAGGGATCGGGGTAGACTACCCAGGTCGGGCGGACTACGCCCGGCCGCGGATTCTTGGGAAGGTCCTGGGCCCATGGGTCGGGGCCCGCGGCCCAGGACTCGAAGGCCGATTGGGCGGCCGCTCGCGTCTCCTCGGGATCGATATCCCCGCCGATGAAGATCGCGGCGTTGTTGGGAACGAACCACTTCGCGGCCAGGGTCTTGAGCGAGGCGACGGTGGCGGCGCGCACGGCCTTTTCGCTGCCGATAGGATCGCGCGTCCAGGGATACTTGGGGAACAGCCTTTCGTCGAGCGCCGCCTCGTAGATCGACTCGGGATCCGAGGAACGGCTTTCGACCTCCTGCAGGACCGCCTCCTTCTGCTCCTCGAACGAATCCGGGTCGATCGTCGGCGAGACGAAGACGCCGGCCCAGAAGGCGAGGGCCCGCGCGACATCGGAGGAGGGGAGGGTAATCCAATAGCTGATACGCTCCGCCTCCGTCCCGCCTTCCAATCCGGCGACTCCCAGGGAAGCCAGCGCGCCTTTCACCGAAGCGGAGCCCGGTTGCGCCGGAGGGCCGCCGAAGAGCGCGCGCTCGTAAAGGCGGAAAAGGCCGGCGCTCTCGGGTCCCTGCGATACCGCGCCCGCCTTGAAGACGATTTGGACGCGGGCCAGGGGAACGGCCGCATCGCGATAGGCATAGACCTCGAGGCCGTTCGACAGCGTATATCGATTGAGCCCTGGGATGCCGGGGACCTCTTCGGCGCCGAGGGCGACCGTGGCCGCGAACAGCAGCAATGACGCAAGGACGAGGATCTTCTTCATGTCGGGGGCCAGATTAGCCCCCGGTTTCGAGCGTGTCAACGTGATTGCAGGTTTCGGGGGCATCGTGCTAGCATGGATCAGCAGTATGTCCCGATTTCAGCAGAGAGGCAGCGCCTGCTTCCGCCGCCCCGACCGAAGTCTCGGCTGGCGAGCGATGGAGTCGAAGCAGGCGGCCGCTCTCGGGCGGGGACTCGCCCGTCCCCTGCTGTCCGCTTCCGAGCGAGGCGGTCTCGTCGACCTCGGCGACGGCTCCGGGCAAGAGTTGTCGCCGCCGCCCGAGCTCCTGCCTTTCCCGTCCCTGCCGCAGGGCCGCCCCGCCTTCCTCGATATCCTCAAGATCGCGATCGCGTGGATAATCGCCTTGCAACTCTGCTACCTTCTCGCGACGGGCATCCTCATCGCGTGCTATCGCCGCGTCGACCCTCCGGTCACGGTGCTGATGGCCTATCGTAAATGGAGCTACGGCTGGACGATTCACGCGCCCAGGCCCGTCTCGCTCCGGAAAATTCCGCGCTATATCCGCTCCATGCTCATTTCAGTCGAGGACGGCAAATTCTACGAGCATCACGGGATCGATTTCGAGGCTTTCAGGCGCGCGCAGGAGATCAACAAGCGCATCGGAAGGCCGCTATACGGGGGGAGCACCCTCACGATGCAGGTGGCGCGCACTCTCTTCCTCGTGCCGATAAAGAGCTATGCGCGGAAATACCTCGAGATACTCACGGCGCTCGAGCTTGAGGCCCTTCTGCCAAAAGACAGGATCCTCGAGCTCTATTTCGGCTATGCCGAATGGGGAAAGGGCCTCTTCGGCATGGAGGACGCCGCGCGGAAATGGTACGGCTGCGGGGTCTCCGGTCTGTCGAGGGACGAAGCGGCGCGCCTTATCGCGTTGCTCTCGTCTCCGGTCAAGTATGGGCCGGAGACTTTGCAGAGAAATGGGATTCTGCGCGAGCGGTACCAATACTTGTCCGAGCGATTCGAGCCGCAACCGCAAGCGCCGCCTTCGGCGGAAGCGCCGCCCGCGGCCGCGGCGGAGGCGCCTCTTCAGGCGGAGATGCCTCCTCAGGCTGAAATGCCGCCATCGCCTTCTCCGGAATCGGGAGTCGAAGAAGAGGGCGCTCCCCCCGCCGAATTTCCTACGGCGGCCGCGCCGGTGCAGAATTAGGAAGGAGGAAGAGGAATGAAGAGCATCGAGGGAAAGGTGATTCTCGTAACCGGAGCGTCATCGGGAATCGGGAAGGCCTTGGCGAATTTCCTTGCCGCGAGCGGGGCCAAGGTGTACGGCACGTCTCGCAGGCCGCCTGATTCCGGCGCGGAAGATGCCGTCGCCGCCGATGATCGCCGCGTAATTATAATTCAATTGGACGTCCGTTCGGACGAATCGGTCTCGAAGGCCGTAAGGCGGGTCATGGACATCGAGGGCCGTATCGACGTCCTCGTCAATAGCGCCGGCTTCACTCTCGCCGGAGCCGTGGAAGACGTCAGCCTCGCTGAAGCCCAAGGTCAATTCGATACCAATTTCTTTGGCGTCCTCAGGATGTGCCGCGAAGTGCTCCCGGGCATGCGGCGCCGGAGCGGCGGCTTGATCATAAACATCAGCTCCGTCGCCGGCCTGGTCCCCCTTCCTTACCAATCCATGTACAGCGCCAGCAAATACGCAGTGGAAGCCGTGACCGAAGCCATTCGAATGGAAACCAAGCCTTTCGGGATCCGCGCGGTATTGATCGAGCCGGGCGACACGAAGACGAACTGCACCGCGAACCGTCAGATCGCGGCCGCGACGGCCGGATCCGTCTATGAAAAAAGCTGCATGAAGGCTGTCTCGACGATGGCGCGATCCGAGCAGAGCGCGCCCGAGCCTCGAGCGATCCTGCGCGTCGTCTCGAGAGTCATCGGGATGAAGAATCCTCCGGTTCGCGTAGCCATCGGCTTCGAATACAAGGTGGTGGGCTTCCTGGCGCGAGTCCTGCCGGCGAGGCTCGTCGAATTCGCGATGCGTAAAGTGTATTAATCGCGCGAATCAGGCCTTCGCTCCCTTCGCGATCTCCCTATCCAAGGCGTCGGCGAAGGCCTTGAGCTCTCGCGGCCCCCAGTTGCCGCGCCGGGGCGAATCGGGGGCGAGTCCAAGGGCCCGGAGTTCGACGGCCCGATCGCGAAGGGAGCGGCGCTCGCGCGCGTTCTCGGCGGTGAACAGGTCGCCGCGGTCGTTCAAGACGCGGAGGCCTTTGTCCGCGAGGCGCTCGGCGAGGGGCAGGTCCCTCGTCACCCCGATGTCGCCCTCCTCGGCGCGCCCGACCAGGCGGTCGTCCGCCGCTTCCGCGCCCTCCTCCACGATCTCCCGTTCCACGCCCGGCCCCGAATCGAGCGGCGGCATGCGGGCGGCGATGAAGACGGCGCGGAAGCGGGCGGGCCTCCCCCCTTCCGCCGCGGCTTTGGCCTCGCGCGAGGCGCGGCGGCAGATTATCCGCCTGATATCGGCCTGAAGACTGTCGCCGTCGGCCCAGATGGTCACGATATCTCGGGCACAGAGGCTCGAAAGACCAGGGTTTCGACGGCCGAGCTCAACTCGTAGTAGTCGGCGTCGGCGGCGATGAAGGCCGACTCGCCGCGGCCGAGGGTCAGGTCGGGCTCGCCCCGGCACGTCAGCTCGGCGGAGCCGGAAGCGCAGAGGAGTATCTCGGGCCCGCGCCAGCCGCGGCGGTATCGTTTCCCCGGCCCGACGGCGATCCGGGATATCTCGAAATCGGGCACGAAGGTGGGGTAGGCCTCTTCGCAGGGAGCGATGGAGGAGGGGCCGACGGGCGGCAGCCTTTCGGGGTTGAAGCTGAGCACGGAAACGAGCTCGGGCAGGTCGACGAATTTGGGCGTGAGGGCTCCCCTGATGACGTTGTCGGAGTTGGCCATGATCTCGAGGCAGGTGCCGGCGAGGTGGGCGTGCAGCTCGCCCGGCGCGATGAACGAGGCTTGGCCCGGCTCGAGGATCACATGGTTAAGGATGAGGGGCATGATCGCGCCGACGTCCCCGGGGAAGAGTCCCATGATCCTGAGCGCCCAACGGAAGGCGGCTTCGCTCTCGGCGGGGATATTCCCCTCTTCGAGGGCCTTGGCTATCCTGGCCGCGGCCGCGGCCAGGAACGAGGAGCGCGACCGCTCGTCGGACGAGACCAGGCCGTAGAAGAAGACCGACAATTCGACGCGGCTCGGGTCGCGCGCCAGGCGCGCCAGGCTCCGCTCGAACTCGCCGGGCGCGGCGAGCCTCATGTTGGCGACGATCTCCGACACGGGCCTGAAGCCGCATATGAGCTCGAAGCGAGTGAGGGCCACCGCCATCTCGGGCTTATGGTTGGGATCGCGGTAGTTGCGTTCGGGAGCGTCGACGGGAATGCCGCCGAGGTTCTCGCGCTCGTAGCCGAGCTCGGCCTTGCGCTTGCTCGGATGCGCTTGAATCGAGAGGGGGGTCCCCGCCGATAGGACCTTGAAGAGGAAGGGCAGAGTCGGACCCAAGCGCCGGAGGACCGCGGGCCCGAGAGCGGCGGCGGGATCGCGTCGCACCAGCTCGTCCAGCCCTATTCGCGCGTCGTCCTGGATCGCCGTCGAAGGCGCGCTCGGGTGGGCGCCCATCCATATTTCCGCGAGGGGCCCTCCGCCGGGGTTCGGTATGCCGAGGACGTCGCTGATCCCGTTCGCGCTGCCCCAGGCGTAGCGCTGGACCGGGTTTTCCAGGCGGAATATTCGCATGGGAGGAGTCTACACGGATCGGACCTCTGCGGCAATCCGAGGGGCGCTCTCCGCGGCTATGAAGCGGTTGACTTCCGCGTCGAGCCGGGCGCTTTCTGCGCCCACGCTCTCGGCGAATTCCGCCACCTGGGCGATGGACGCATGGATGTCCGATATCCCCGCCGTTATCTCGCCGATGTTCGCGTTGACCTCGCCGGATATCCTCGAGAGCTCCTCCATCGCCTCGAGTATATCCTTGCTGCCCGTCCTGATTTCCCCGATACCCGAGTAGAGCCCGTCCATGGAGGACGGGACCTCGGAGATCCGGCGGTCGATGGCCATGAAGATCGCGCTGATCGAGGCGTTCGCCTCTATGGCGAGGCTCATCAGGGCGACGAGGCCCATGACGAGCGGGTTCAGCTTCGCTCTTATGCGCAAGGCCCACC
>CAYNFM010000012.1:17934-40582 GCA_964396415.1 uncultured Treponemataceae bacterium
CTAGGTCCTCCCGACAGGCCCGAGCTTCTTGAATATCACTTCGCCCCCGGCCTTCGAAAGGCGCGTTACCTGGCTGAAGAAACGCTGGAGCAGGATGAAAATCATGATCAGCACGCCAATCGCGATCTTCGTCCACCAGGTGGAGAGGGAACTGAATGTCAGATAGGTCTTGATGATCGCCTGGATCAGCACGCCGATGAAGGTACCCGCCAGATAGCCGACTCCTCCAGTCAGCAGAGTGCCCCCGATGACCACACAGGCAATCGCGTCGAGCTCGGTCCCTATACCGGCGAGGCCGTAGCCCGCCGGCGTATTGAGGATATACGCGATGCCCGCGAGAGAAGAGAGCAGGCCGCTGAGCGTATAGATCAGGACCTTGGTCCGGCCGATGCGGAGTCCCATGAGGAGGGCGGACTGGGCGCTCCCGCCTACGGCGTAGACGTCCCTGCCGAACTTGGTGAAATGCATGATGAAGAGGAAGACGACGAATACGACGAGGTAGATGATGACGGTCGTGGGAATCTTGATGTTATTCGGCAGGACTATGCCGAACTTCATGATCCCCTTGAAGAGGGGGTTGTTGATCGGGATGGACTCCAGGCTGATTACGTTGGCCATGCCCCGGCAGAAGAACATCCCCGCGAGGGTCACGATGAAAGGCGGGGCATTAAAAAAATGAATCAGGCAGCCCATGGAAAAGCCGATCAGCGCGCCGCAGGCCAGGGAGATGGCGAAAACGAGGAAAGGATTCATTCCGCTATTCTCTATCAGATAGGCGCTCATGACGCTGACGAAGGCGATCATCGAGCCGACCGAAAGATCGATTCCTCCCGATAGGATCACCAGTGTCATCCCCACGGCAATGATACCGAGGAAGGCGTTGTCCCTGAAGAAATTCACGAAGACTCGCAGGCCGAAGAAATTGGGATATATAATGCCGACGGCCACGTAGAGAAGAACGGCGACCGCTATCGTCGCGTATATCGCGATGTATTTCTTATCGATTTGCAGCTTCATGCTCTCTCCTCCAGAATAGGCCGCGTACCTTCACGCGGAAGGCTTCCGATTGGATCAGGATGATGAAGACCACGACGAGGGCCTTGATGACCCGGGTGACCTGGACGGGGATTCCGTTCGTGAGGATGGTAGTAGTCAGGGTCTGCATCACTATTGCGCCAATGATCGTGCCGGTGATGGAGAACTTGCCCCCGTCAAGGGAAGTCCCGCCGATGACTACCGCGAGGATTGCGTCCAGCTCGAGCCCGTCGCCGGAACGGGTAACGTCGGCAACCTTGATGTTGGCCGTATTGATGAGGCCGGCGATGCCCGCGCAGAATCCGGTAAAGACGTAGACTCCCTGCTTGATCATCCGGACGTCGACGCCCGAGTAGCGGCTCGCGATCGGGTTGCAGCCGACCGATTCGATGAAAAGCCCCAAGGCGGTCCGTCTCGTCAGGAGCTGGGCGATGAGGAATAGGGCGAGCACTATGGTGATAGGGAAGGGCAGGCCGAACAGGAAGCCGTTCGCAATGAACTCGTATCGGGGATTCTCGAAGATGATGGTCTGCCCTTGCGCGAAAAGAGACGCGATGCCCCGGGCGAGCACCCACATAATCAGGGTCGTGACGATGGGCTGGACCCCGATATTCGCGACCATGAAGCCGTTCCATAGCCCGAGGAGGGCGCAAACGCCAAGGCCTATGATGATCGCGTAGGCCAGGGGCATGTGGTCCAGGACCAGGAGAACCGTGGTGAAGGAGCCGGAGACGGCCGAGACGGAACCGACGGAGATGTCAATTCCACGGGTCGCTATGACCAGGGTCATCCCTATCGCCATCAGCATCACCGGCGCGGCGCGGTTCAGGATGTCGATCAGGCTGCCATAGAGATGCCCGTCCTTGATCTCCATCTGAAACATGATCGGCGTGAAGAACGCGTTGAAAACCAGTATTATCGCCAGGGCGAGGAGAGGCCAAATCAGGGTTCCAAGGAAATGCATGATGTTGAAGCGTCGTATCCTTTGAGCTTCCATTTATCTCGCTCCCTCTGCGATGAAGCGCAGGATCGCGGCCTCGTCAATCCTGTCGCCGGCGAGTTCCCCGATCTTCCTGCGGTCCCGGATGATCGCCACGCGCTGACTGCAGTTGGCGACCTCGCTGAGCTCGGAGGAAATGAACAGGATGGAAATTCCCTCCTGGCTCAGCTGCAGGATCAGATTCTGGACCGCCAACTTCGCCCCGACGTCGATGCCGCGTGTAGGCTCGTCGAGGATGAGCAGCCGGGGATGGATGGCCAGCCACCTGGCAATCATGACTTTCTGCTGGTTCCCCCCCGAGAGTTCCTTGATCTTCTTGGACGCGTTCGGGGTGCTTATCCCGAGTATCTTGATATAGCTCTCCGCGATCGAGAGCTGGGTCTTCTTCGAGAGGAGGCGCAGCCAACCCTTGCTGGCCTGCAGCGCGAGGACGATATTCTCCCTAACGGTCAACTCCCCAATGATCCCCGAGGCCTTCCTATCCTCCGAGCAAAAAGCAAAGCCCGCGGCGATCGCCTCCCTGGGCGACGTGATCGCGACCGGTTTGCCATCGACCGATATCTGGCCTTGGTCCGCCTTGCCGATGCCGAAGAGGAGCTCCGCGACCTCCGTCCTCCCCGCCCCGAGAAGGCCGGCAAGGCCGAGGACCTCGCCTTTTTTCAACGTCAGGTCGAAGGGCTCTATGCTTCCCTTCTTCCCAAGATTCTTGGCCTCGGCCAGAGTTTCCTTCGACGAGGAAAAATCCGCCTCACTTTGGCCTGATTTGAGCTCGATCTCCTTGAGGCTCTTCCCCATCATGTGGGCAATCAGCTCCACCCTCGAGAGGGCGGCCGTCTCGAAATTTCCGACGAGCTCGCCGTTTCTGAGGATAGTGGTCGTATCCGAAATGGCGTAGACCTGGTCCAGGAAGTGGGTCACGAAAATGATCCCCATGCCCTGGCCCTTGAGAACCCTCATAATGGCGAAAAGCTGCTCGACCTCGTGGGCGGCCAGGCTCGAGGTAGGCTCGTCGAGGACAAGGATTTTAGCGGAGATATCCACCGCCCGAGCGATGGCGACCATCTGCTGTATCGCTATCGAGTAGTCCGAAAGCAGCTGACGGACGTTCAACTCAATGTTGAGGCGATCCAGGGCGGCCTCGGCCCCGGCGTTCATCTTCCTCCAATCCAGGGCCCCGGCTCTCGTAGGTTGGCGCCCGAGAAAGATATTCTCGGCGACGGTCAGAGTCGGGATCAGATTGACCTCCTGATACACCGTGCTGATCCCGAGCGTCTGGGCCTCGTAGGGAGAATGGGGGTTTATCTCGCGGCCCTCGAGAAACATCTGGCCTTCATCCCGCTCGTAGACCCCGGTCATCAGTTTGATCAGAGTGGACTTCCCGGCGCCGTTCTCGCCCATGAGGGCGCGTATCTCGCCCTTTTGAAGGGAAAAATCCACTTTGATCAGCGCCGTCACTCCGGGAAAGCTCTTGCTTGTTTTATGCATGGAAAGGATTGGATCTTTGACAGTCATGGCAACCCCTTAAAAACCTATCGACCCGGCTCGAAACGGGTATAGGGTGCGGTTTGTCGACCCGCCAAAAGAAACGGGCAGTTTCAAAAGTCTTGAAACTGCCCGTTATTGGGAAATGCTGGCTCCGGTACCTACCGTCTATTAGTACTTGCGGGTCGGGAGCATCGCCGCGGCCTTGCTCTGGTCGTAGAGGCCGTCGGACTGGATGACCCACTTCGGATAGGTCTTGCCGTTGATGGCGCCGATAATGGTGTCAAAGCCGATCTTGCCGAGGAGGGGATTGCACTCGCAGACCGCGTTCTGGGTACCGGCGGCCATAGCCTTGAAGGACTCGCTCGTCCCATCGATGGAGACGACGAGAATGTCCTTGCCGGGCTTCTTGCCGGCTTCCTGAATCGCCTGGATAGCGCCTACGGCCATGTCGTCGTTATGGGCGTACACCGCGTTGATGGTCTTGTCGGCCTTCAGGAAGGCTTCCATGACTTGCTTGCCGTCGGCGGCGTTGAAGTTTCCCGTCTGCGACTTGACGATCTTCATTCCGGGGAAATCGGCGATGACTTCGGCGAAGCCCTTCTGCCTCATGACGGCGGGGTCGGCTCCGGGAGTTCCTTGGAGCTCGGCGATATTAGCCTTGCCGCCCATCTTCACGGTGAGCCAGGTCGCGATGCGCCTGCCTTCCGCCACGAAATCGGAGGTGATCTTGCAGACGTAGAGGGAGTCGTCGTTCGTCGTGAGCCCGCGATCGAGGAGAACTACCGGGATCTTCGCATCCTTGCATTCCTGGAGGACATCGTCCCAACCGGTAGCGACGACGGGAACCAGGAGAATGCCGTCGACTTTCTGGGCGATAAAGGAGCGGAGGGCGGCAATCTGGTTCTCCTGCTTTTCCTGGCCGTCGACGAACTTGAGGGTGATGCCCATATCCTTCGCGGCCGCATTGACCGAGGCGGTCTCGGCATCGCGCCATGCACCTTCGTTGCCGCCCGTCTGGGCAAAACCGATCGTGTAGGATTTCGCGGAAGCGCCGAAGGCGACGAAGAAGGTGAGAACCAGGGCTGCGAACAATACCAATTTCCGATTCACGTAGACCTCCTTGGACAGGCCCATCGTGGAGCCGTCCTTGAGGTCAGTATTGCGGCCCTTTTTCGAATCCGTCTTTGCACGATTCGGTCCGATCTTTGCACTTTTCGGACCGAGGACCTCTAGTAGCTGCGCGTGGGCAGGGCTTTGCGCGCGGTTTCGGCCGGAAAAATCCCTTCCGAGGTGATTATCTGCCGGGGCAGAGCCTTGCCGTTCATGTAGTCCTGCACGGCCTTCATGAGAAGCGGGCCGAGGAGGGGATTGCATTCCACCGTGCAGCTGAGCTTGCCGGCTATCATCGCCTCGAAGGCGGCGCGCACGCCGTCTACCGACACGATGGCGATATCCTTCCCCGGGCGAAGAGCGCGCCTCTCCATGGCCTGGACGGCGCCGAGGGCCATGTCGTCGTTGTGGGCGAAGACCGCGTCGATCGGGCCATGATAGGAATCGAGGATCCTGTTCATGGCGGCAAACCCCTCCGAGCGGCGGAAGTCGCCATTGTCGCTCGCGACGATTCGGTAGCCCGGCGTAGCGCTGATGATTTCCTCGAAGCCGATTTTGCGTCCTATCGCGGGCGCCGCTCCTTCCGTTCCCCTGAGCTCTACGATATTCACTTTGCTATCGGCTCCCAGCTTGCCGACGAGCCAGCGCGCCGCGCGCCGGCCTTCCTCGACGAAATCGGCTCCGAGAAAGGTGGCATACAAGGTCTCGTCCGAAGTGTCGATCGTCCTGTCTGACAGGATGACCGGAATGCCCGCGGCCTTCGCCTCCTTGAGAGCGTCGTCCCATCCCGGCTCGATGAGGGGGGATAAGGCTATTACATCCACCTTCCGGGCGATGAAGGACCTGATGGCGGCGATCTGGTTTTCCTGCTTGAGCTGGCAATCCACGAAGCGCAGGTCGATGCCCGCCTGAAGGGCGGAAACCTTGATCGACCGGGTATTCGCCGCGCGCCAGTCGCTCTCCTGGCCGGTCTGGGCATAGCCCAGGACGATTCGCCTCTTGCCCGATGCCGGCAGGGGCGACGCTCCCGAAACGCGGGGAATCGGCGGCGCGTCGAGCCGCGGATCGTCCGCGGCGGTCCGGGTGGCCTTCCATGCGGAGAGGAATATCTTCTTCGGTATGCCTTTGACTCCGTCCAATATATCCATCGCGTACTCGACGGCCGCCCTGCCCCCGGTCGCCGAGACGAAGGTGGCCGCGAGCACCCCGCGCCGCACCAGGTCCAGCCCCCCGTCCTTTCCGCCGAAGCCGTCCACGCCTATGAAGCGGATGCTTCCGAGACCCCTCGCCTGAGCCGCCCTCCAGGCGCCGTAGGCCATCGTATCGTTCTGGGCGACCACGATGTCGACGCGGCCGAGGTTCGCGACCCGATCGGCGAATCGGTCCTCGGCCCGGTCGCGGAGCCAGTCGGCGCCGAAGCTGTCGACGATGGCGATGCCGGGTTTCCCTACGAGCTCGGCTCGCAGGCCCTCGTCCCTCTCCATGGAGGGCGGCGATCCTGCCCTGCCCTGGATCTCGACGATCCTGCCCCCCTTGGAACCGAGCAAGCCGGCGACGTAGGCGCCGACCGAGCGGCCGATGAAGTAGTTGTCGGGACCGATGTAGAGCGTATAGCCGTAGCCGGCCACGGTCCGGTCGAGGAGGATGACGGGCACCTTGTCGTGCGCGGCCGACACGGCGGGGGTCAGGGCCTTCTCGTCCACGGGGGAAACGATGAGGAGGTCGACCCCGAGGCGAAGGAGTCTCGAGATGTCCCCGATCTGCTTGGCGGCCGAGTCCGCCGCGTCCGTCACCGCCACGCGCAACCCCGGCCTTCCCGCCGCCGCGTCGAGGATGTCCTTGTTCATCGCGACGCGCCACGGCTCCGTGAGGTTGGCATGCGAGACGCCGATGAGCCGCGAGACGCCGTCGGCCTCGTCGCCGGCGCGACGGGACAGGAACGCCAGGCCGAGTACGACCGCGACGAGGAGGGCCCCGGCCGCCGCGGCGGCGATGCCGCGGAGCCTCATCCTTCCGCCTCCGCCCTGTACTCGCTCGGCGAGATGCCGCATATCCTCTTGAACACCCGGCTGAAGTAATGCTGGCTGGAGAAGCCGGAGGATTCGGCGACCTCGAGCATCTTCATCGCCGGGTCGGAAAGCATCGCCATCGCCCTCGCGACCCGATAGGCGGCCAGCCACTCGACGAAGCTCTTCCCGGTCTCGCGCTTCATTACGCGGGATAGGTAGCCCGGCGACGCGCCTATCTCCGCGGCGGTCTCCTCGAGGGAAAGCTCGGGCCGCATGTAGCTGCGCTCGATATAGCTTCGCGCCCTCAGGGCCAGCGCGTTGCTGCGCCCGTCGGCCTTGCCGCCCGCCTCCTCTCGGAGCTCGTCGATCACGTCGGGAAGGGCCGCGATCAGGGCTGCCGCCCCTCCTTCGACCCTGCGCTGCGCGACCGCGGCCGGGACGCCGAGCCGCCTCTCGGCGCGCGAGGCGATCTCGGCCGGCACGTCCGCCCATTCCGGGCCGCCGCCGCCGCGCGAGAAGGCGATTACGGAATCGGATCCGTCTCCGAAGGACGCGACCGGCCCGAAGGGGGCCAATGCCTCGTCGACCAATCCGGACAGCGAGAACGCGGCTTCCAAGCGCTCGCGCGCCCCTCCGGCCGGCGCGGCGACTCCCGGCATGACCAAGGTCACGCACAGGGGATCGGGAATGTCGATGCCCAGCAATCCGAGTCTGTCGAGCGCCTCGGCGGCATCGGCGCGCCCTTCGACCATCTCCCGGAAAAGCATCTGCCTGAGCAGGGGCTTGTTGCGCTCGAGCTCGGCCCTCGCCCTCCTCGAGATCTCGGCCCTTGCCCGCCTGCGCGTGAGTTCCTCGGCCGCGCGCAGGAGGGTCGAGGCCATGGCCTGATTCTCCACGGGCTTCAGGATATAATCGAAGACTCCCAGGGAGAGGGCCTTGCGGGCGTACTCGAACTCGTCGTGGCCCGTGACGACGATGACGACGCAGTCGAGTTCGAGGGAGGCCAGGCGCTCCACGAAATCGAGCCCCGAGAGGAAGGGCATGCGGATATCCACGAGCAGGATGTCGGGACGGGCGGAAAGGGTCAGGGCGAGCGCCTGTTCCCCGTCCTCGGCCACGGCGACTACGGCGGAGTCCGGAAGCAAGGCGGGCACCAAGTCCCCGAGACTCTCGCGAATGAGCGGTTCGTCGTCCGCTATGAGGATTTTCCACGGCATAACGTCGCTCCTCCTATAGGAGAGGATGAATGATCTCGAACTTGGTTCCCCGTCCCTCGGCGCTCTCGAAGCGTATACCGAACGCGGGCCCGAAGGAGAGTCGTAGGCGCTCATTGACGTTGTAGACGCCGAAACCCTCGGTCGGGCCGGGGGAAGGACGCTTGCCGCTCAGCCGCGCTCGCAGGGCGGCTTGCCGCTCCTCGTTCATGCCCGCGCCGTCGTCCTCGACGCTGAGTACGAGGATATCGCCAGATTCCTTCGCGGCGATGCGGATGAAGCCGCGGTCCCTCTTCTCCTTGATGCCGTGGTAGATCGCGTTTTCGACCAGCGGCTGGATGATGAGCCTCAGGACCCGGCGGCCCAGGATCTCGTCCTGAACGTCTATCGCGTAGTCGAACTTTCCCGCATAGCGAGTGCTCTGTATGAAGAGGTAGGATCCCGCATGCTCGATCTCGTCGCTCAGGGCTATCGTCTCGGCCCCGCGCGAGAGGCCGATCCGGAAGAGCCTGGTCAGGGCGACGACCATGTCCTCGACGTCCGCGGCGCCTCGCCTCCTCGCCATATAGCGGATCGTCTCGAGGGTATTGTAGAGAAAATGAGGCTTTATCTGCTCCTGAAGCACGTGGAGCTCGGCCTCTCGCTTGTCGTGCTGCTCCTTGTAGACCAGGCCTATCAAATTGCGGATCTCCGAGATCATGGCGTTGTAGCTCCGCCCGAGCCGACCGACGTCGTCCGTCTCGTCGCCCTCGAAGCGGGTCGAGAAATCGCCGGTCTCGGCCCTCGACATGAGGCTCTCGAGCTCGATTACGGGTTTAGCCACCGACGACGCGAGCAGGAAGGAAAGGAGGAAGGCGATCGCCACAGTCAGGCCGCCGATGAAGAGGGCGGAGGCACGCACGAAGTCCGCCTCGTGGAAGGTCTCGGTGCGCGAGAAGACGCCTACCGTCCTCCACCCCGTGTAGGCGGAAGTGCGGGCCAGGATCTCGTAATCCTCTCCCTTGATCCTTTTGGCCAGTCCGGTCTCCGTTTCCCGGGTCCAGGCGGGCGCTACGCGGTATATGATGGGGTTCCACGGCCCGAGCACGGGCTCGCCCGAGGCGTCGACGATGAAGAGGAAGCCCTTGCTCCCCACCTTGGCGTCGTCGAGAAGCCCGCGTATGATCGCGAGATTCAAGTCTATTTCGATGACTCCCAGGACGCGTCCCGTGGAGGAGTCCAGCATCGCCTTTGATACGGCCACGGTCTCCTCGTCGGTGCCGGACACGAGGTCGCGCACGTTGCGGCCGATGGGCCGCGGCGTAAGCGCGACCCTCCCGGGCGCCGCGGCGGCCGCGGCGTACCAATCCTCCTTGACCAGGCTGTCCCGGCTGACCCGATAGAAGTCCCGGCTGGCTAGACGGTCGTCGGCGGAAAGGACGAGGAGCCCCGCGATCTCCGGACGCGCGATCTTGACCGACTCCATCTCGGCCGCGGCAGGCTCGCCGGGGCCGCCCTCGACGAAGGCGCGCAGGTCGGGCCTCGACGAAAGGAAGTCGATGATCTTCTCGATATCCTTTACGTAGAATTCCGCGTTGCGAGTCACCTGGGCGATCATCTGCCCGGTATAAGCCATGGACATCCGCTCGACGCCGCTCGAATAGAGGATCGGGGCGGCGATGCCGAGAGTCCCGAGAGGGAGGACTATCACTATCGCGAAATAAAGAAGGAGGCGCAGCCTGAACCCCAGGCCTCGCTTGCCCTCGGGGGCGAAGTCGGGCATGAGCGCGATTATACCAAAGGAATTGACGCGGAGGGGGATAAAACGCGAGCCGGGCGCGAAGGCCCTTCGCTCACCAATCGAAGAGGAACTTCGCTACCTCTTTCGCTATCGCGTCGAGTCCTTCGGCGACGAGGCGGCATTCGGGCAGGCTCTGTATGAAGAGCTGGCCGTAGCGCTTCGTGGCGATGCGCGAATCGAGGATCACGACCGCCCCCCTGTCCTCCGAATGGCGAATCAGCCGGCCGAAGCCCTGCTTGAGCCGGATCACCGCCTCCGGAAGGGATATCTCCATGAAGGCGTTGCCGCCCTTCTTCTCGACGGCCTCGCTGCGGGCGAGCTGTACCGGATCCGTCGGAACCCGGAAGGGAAGCTTGCAGATGACCACGAGCTGGAGCGTCTCGCCGGGCGCATCCACGCCCTCCCAGAAGGAATCGGTCGCGAAAAGCACCGACGCCAGATCGGCCTTGAAGGTGTCGAGGAGCTTGGATCTCTCCTCCTCGCCCTGACGCAACAGGGTTATCCCGAGCTCGCCCATCTTGGGTTTCGCGGCCTCGTAGGCGCTCTTCATCGCCTCGTAGGAAGTGAAGAGCACGAGCGCGTGTCCCCGCGAGGCCTCGAGAAGGCGGGGCACGGCCTTATCCACGTACTCGCGATAAGCGGGACTCTCGGGACCGGGGGCGCCCGCGTCCACCGCGAGCAGGGCGTTGGTCCTGAAGGGGAAAGGCGAGGGGTAGACGGCCGTCTCGACGGCGACCGAGGATCTCGCGAGCCCCACGCGGCCTTTCCAGAAATCGAAGCTCTCGCCGACGGAAAGCGTGGCCGAAGTGCAGACGACGGCTCGGAATTTCGTGAAGACCGCCTCGTCCATGAGGCCGCTTATGTCGAGGGGCGTCTGGGTATAGCGGACGAAGGTCTCGCCCTGGCCCGTCTTGCCCTTTTCCATCCAAAAGACGGTATCGGGCGTCGCGCCGGGCGCGTCGTCGAAATCCTTGAACCTCGCGCAAAAAGAGGCTGTCTCGCCGAGCCAGCGCAGGTACAGCTTCGCCTCGTAGACGGCTCGCTCCTGCGCCAGCTCCTCGGAGCCCTCGGCCAGGGCCGAATCGAGGGCATCGCCCAGGACCTCCGAGCAGGCGATGAGCGAGCGCTCTAGGGCGGCCATGGGCGACAGGAGAAGGTCCCGAAGGACGGGGCTCGCTTCGGTGAGTCGATAGCTGCGCTCGGATCGCCCTGCCGCGCCGCTTTGCGGCGAGGGCTCGAAGAGCCGAGCGGCCCTGTTGTCGAGGTCGTCCATCGCCCGCCTCGCCGCCGCTATCGCGCCGGGAAGCTTCTCGAGCGCCTTCGCGGGAAAATCGCGGAGGGCCAAAAGCCTGGGGACGAGGCCGAAGCTGCGGTCGCCGCGCTTTCGGGTCAGGCGCGAAAGCCGCTTGTTGACCGTAAAGCGCGTGAGCTCGGTCGAGAAGAAGGCCGTGGCGCTCGCTTCGACCGCGTGGGCCTCGTCGAGGACGAGGGCGCGGAACGCCGGGAGCACGGCCGTGGACTCGTAGCCGGCCCCGCCCATCCGCGCGGCAAGGTCGGCGAACAGGAGATGGTGATTGGCCACGACGATTTGCGCGTCCGCCGCCTCCCGCCGCGCCCTGAGCACGAAGCAGCCTTCCCTGTCGGAGCAGCGCAGCCCGAGGCAGGCGTCCGACTCGGAGCATACCCTCGACCAAAGCTGCTCGTCGGGGAAGAAGGAGAGGTCGGCCCGGTCGCCGGTGGCGGTGGTCCCGGCCCAGGCCTCGATGCGCCTGAGCGGGTGATCCTCGCCGGCGAATATGCCCTCCTCGTCGAGGGCCTCGCGCAATCGGGCGCGACAGAGGTAGTTGCCGCGGCCCTTTACGAGCACGGCCTTCGTCTTCTTCTTGAAGAGCCTCTGCACCACGGGGATGTCCTTGTCGACGAGCTGCTTCTGCAGATTGATCGTCGCCGTCGACACGACGACCCGCTCCTCGTTCCGTACGGCCCAGGCGAAGGCGGGCACGAGATAGGCGAAGGATTTGCCGACCCCGGTCCCCGCTTCGGCCGCCAGGACGCCGCCGTCGTTGAAGACGCTCGTGACGTCGCGCGTTAGGCGAATTTGACTCTTGCGCGGCTCGTAGCCCGCTATCAGGCCGGAGAGCTTGCCGCCTTCCTCCAGCGCGCCCGATATCTCGTCCTCGTCGAGCCGCGCATAGGGCTTGCGCCGAGCGGGCTCGGCGACCACGTGCACGCGACCGACCGCGTTGTCGACGATGTAGGATCCCACGCCCGCCGAGCCGGCCTCGGCCGAGACGCCCACGTCGGCCTCGCTCGGCCGCAGCGCGCCGGAGGGGTGGTTGTGGACGATGACGTCGCCGCGCTCGAGGTAGGCCGCGAGGGCGGGCACCGAGGACCTGTTGCCCCGTGCGACGACGAGCACCTCGCCGACGCGGCCGTCCTCGACGATTCGGCAGGCGGCGAAGACCTCGCCGCCAGAGTTCGCGGCGATCTCCTCGCGGAGGCGCTCCGCCGCCTCGGGGGTGAAGCGCTCAGATGCATCCATAGGCTGAGACTATAGTCTCGAGCGCAGGCGGGCAGCAAGGCGGGCCTTTCGGGCGATGAAGCCCACGAGATAATGAGGGCCCTCGGGGCCGGTCGCCCGCTTTTTAGGGGAGACGCGTCTCGCCCATGAGGAAGCGATCCACCTCGCGGGCGGCGCCCCTGCCTTCGGCGATGGCCCACACGACGAGGCTCTGACCCCGCCGCATGTCTCCGGCGGCGAAGACGCCGGGCGCGCTCGTCGTGAAGGAGCCGAATGCGGCTTTGGCGTTGCCGCGCTCGTCGGCCTGCACGCCGAAGGACTTGAGGGGACCTCCCTCGGGGCCGAGGAATCCCATCGCCACGAGGACGAGGCCGGCGGGGATGGTCCTCTCGCTTCCGGGAACGTCCTGCGGCCCGAAGCGGCCCTTGGCGTCCTTCTTCCACTCGACGTCGACCACCACGACGCCGCTCACGCGGCCGTCCTTGTCGCCCAGGAATCTTTTGGCCGTGACGAGGAATATCCTGGGATCGGCGCCGAAGAGCGCGGCCGCCTCTTCCTGGCCGTAATCGGTCCGCAGGATCTTCGGCCAGCGGGGCCAGGGGTTGTCGAGGGCGCGGACATCGGGAGGCCGGGGCATGATCTCGAGTTGGGTCACGCTTTTCGCGCCATGTCGGATAGCCGTGCCGACGCAGTCGGTGCCCGTGTCGCCGCCCCCGATTATCACGACGTCCCTGCCCTTGGCCGAGATGAATTTCCCGTCCGCGTGGTTCGAATCGAGGAGGCTCTTCGTGTTGGCCGTCAGGTATTCCATCGCGAAGTGGACTCCGGCGAGCTTGCGCCCCTCGATCGGCAGATCCCGCGGCCTCGTCGAGCCGCAAGCGAGCACGACGGCGTCGCTCTTGGCCTGCAGTTCTCCGGCCGCGATGCCTAAACCGTCCGCGTCGCCCGCGGCGGCGCGGACGCCGGTCACGAAGCGCACTCCTTCGGCGGCCATAAGGTCTATCCTCCGGGCGACGATCCTCTTGTCGAGCTTCATGTTCGGGATGCCGTACATGAGTATTCCGCCGATCCGATCCGCGCGCTCGTAGACGGTCACTTCGTGCCCCGCCTTATTGAGCTGGTCGGCGCAGGAGAGGCCGGCAGGGCCGGAGCCTATTACCGCCACCTTCTTGCCCGTTCTCCTGGCGGGAGGCTCGGGAACGAGCCAGCCCTCTTCCCAGCCTCGGTCGATGATGCTCACTTCGTCGTGCTTTATCGCCACGGCCGGGAGAGGAATGGCTCCGACGGTGCAGGCGCCTTCACAGGGGGCCGGGCAAACGCGACCGGTGAACTCGGGGAAATTGTTCGTGAGCCTCAGCCGCCTCAGGGCCTCGCGCCAAAGGCCTCGGTACATCAGGTCGTTCCACTCGGGGATGAGATTGTTGATGGGGCACCCCGACGCGGCGCCATCGTAGATGACGCCGCCGTGGCAGAACGGCGTGCCGCAATCCATGCAGCGGGCCGCCTGGTCGCGAAATTCCTCCTTGGTATTGAAGGCCGTGTGGAATTCGTTCCAGTCCTTAGCCCGCTCCGCCGGGGCTCGGTCCGGCGGAAGCGCGCGCTCGTATTCGATAAAGCCGGTCGGTTTGGCCATGGTCTATACCTCACAATAAAGGAATCAATGAATACCACCACCTATCCTCATTCTCTTTTCTCTCAGTTGCCGGAGACTCGGGCGAGGTCGAGGTTGTTCTGCTCGAAGGCCGCCATCAGGGCCAAATCGCCCGCCAGCCCGTCGCGCGAGGCCTTGTCGATGGCGACGATCATGCGCTTGTAGTCTCGGGGCATCACTTTAACGAAGCGCTTGACCGTGCCGGCCCAGCCGGCGAGCATCCGCTTCGCGCGGGCGCTGCCCGTCGCCTTCGCGTGGCGCTCTATGAGCTCCCGCAGCCTCCCTATCTCGACCGCGTCGCTCAGGTCCTCGAGATCGACCATCTCGTCGTTGACGCGCGAAGGGAAATTGCCGTCGCCATCGTGGACATAGGCGACGCCCCCCGACATGCCGGCGCCGAAATTGCGTCCCGTCCGCCCGAGCACCACCACGACGCCTCCGGTCATGTACTCGCATGCATGGTCGCCGACCCCCTCGACGACGGCCGAGACTCCCGAGTTGCGGACGCAGAAGCGCTCGCCCGCCATGCCGCATATGTAGGCCTCGCCCGCAGTGGCACCGTAGAAGCCCACGTTGCCGATGATGATGTTCTCTTCGGGCTTGAAAGGCGAGGCCGCCGGCGGGTAGACCACGATCTTGCCGCCCGAGAGGCCCTTGCCGATGTGGTCGTTCGAGTCGCCCTCGATCGTCAACGTGACTCCGCGGGGGAGGAAGGCCCCGAAGCTCTGTCCCGCCGAGCCGACGAATTTGAGGCCGATAGTGTCCTCGGGAAGGCCCTTGGCGCCGTAGCGCTTGGTGATCTCGGCGCCGAGAATGGTGCCCACCACCCGGTTCACGTTGTGGATGGGTATCGTGACTTTGACTTTAGCCGCGCGCTCGAGGGCCGGCTCGCAAAGGCTCAATAGGACGCGCCGGTCCAGGGAATCGTCCAGGCTGTGGTCCTGGGCCTTCGCGCGATGCTTGCCCCAATCGTTGGGCACTTCGGGCCGGTAGAAAATCTTCGAATAGTCCAGATTCCTGGTCTTGGGGTTGCCCTTGGCGACTTCCATATCGAGGAGGTCGGTCCTGCCGACCATATCGACGAGCCGGCGTATCCCTAATGCGGCCATATGCTCCCGCAGGTCCTGGGCCACGAAGCGCATGAAGTTCTCGACATGCTCGGGCTTGCCCGCGAAGGCCTTGCGCAGGAGGGGATTTTGAGTCGCGACCCCGACGGGGCAGGTGTCGAGGTTGCAGGCGCGCATCATCACGCAGCCGAGGGCGACGAGGGGAGCGGTCGCGAAGCCGAATTCCTCGGCGCCGAGGAGGGCCGCGATGGCTACGTCCCTGCCCGTCATGAGCTTGCCGTCGGTCTCGACGGTGATGCGGGAGCGGAGGTTGTTGAGAAGCAGGGTCTGGTGGGTTTCGGCGAGGCCGAGCTCCCAAGGCAAGCCCGCATGCCGCAGCGAAGTCCGGGGCGAGGCGCCCGTCCCGCCGTCGTAGCCCGAGATGAGGACTACGTCGGCGCGGGCCTTGGCGACGCCGGCCGCGATGGTTCCGACGCCGACCTCCGAGACGAGCTTGACCGATATCCTCGCGTCGGGATTGGCGCACTTGAGGTCGTGGATGAGCTCGGAAAGGTCCTCGATGGAGTAGATGTCGTGATGGGGCGGCGGGGAAATGAGCCCGACTCCGGGGGTGGACTTGCGACACTCCGCGACCCAGGGATAGACCTTGCGTCCGGGCAGCTGGCCGCCCTCGCCCGGCTTCGCTCCCTGGGCCATCTTGATCTGTATTTCCTTGGCGCTTACGAGGTATTCGCTCGTCACGCCGAAGCGGCCGGAGGCGACCTGCTTTATGGCGCTGCAACGCGAATCGCCGTTCGCGTCGGGCAGGAAACGCTCGGGGTTCTCCCCTCCCTCGCCGGTATTGCTCTTGCCCCCGAGGCGGTTCATGGCGATCGCCATCGCTTCGTGAGCCTCCTTGCTGATGGATCCGAAGGACATCGCGCCCGTCTTGAAGCGCTTCACGATGGAGGCGACCTCCTCGACCTCGTCGATGGGAATCGCCTTGGAATCCTTGAATACCATAAGGCCGCGAAGCGTGCACTGCCGCGCGGACTGGTCGTCGATCAGGGCCGTATACCGCTTGAAGGCCTCGTAGTCGCCCTCCCTGCACGCGCGCTGGAGGAGATGGACGGACTCGGGATTGTAGAGGTGGTACTCGCCTTCCTTGCGCCATTGCCAGTCCCCGCCGATGGGGAGAGTGCCGTAGTCCGGCGCGCGCTCGTCGAAGGCGGCGGCGTGGCGCTCTTCGACCTCGACGGCGAGATCCTCGATCCCGATGCCGCCGATCCGCGAGGGCGTGCCCGTGAAGTACCGGTCGACGAGGGCGGCGGATAGGCCTACGGCCTCGAATATCTGGGCGCCTTGATAGCTCTGGACGGTCGATATCCCCATCTTGGACATGACCTTGATCACGCCCTTCGTAACGGCCTTCTTGTAGGTCTTCACCGCCTTATCGTGCGTGAGCTCGGGAAGCAGGCCCGTCTTGATCATGTCGTCGATCGCCTCGAAGACGAGATAAGGATTGATGGCGGACACGCCGTAGCCGATCAGCATCGAGAAATGATGTATTTCCCGAGGCTCGCCCGATTCCAGGACGAGGCAGACTCGGGTCCTCGTCTCGTTGCGGATCAGGTGATGGTGCAGGCCCGACACCGCGAGGAGGGCTGGTACGGGAATCATATCCTTGTTCACGCCGCGATCCGAGAGTATGAGTATGTTGCAACCCTCGGCGAAGGCCTTGTCGGCCTCGGCGCAGACCCGATCCATCGCCCGCTCCAGGGCCGCGCCGGCCCCGCCCGAGACACCCTCGATCGCCTTGTAAATGATGGGGATGGTCACGGCCTTGAATCCCGTCCGCGTTATGTGGCGCAACCGCTCGAGCTCGTCGTTGTCGATAAAAGGGCTCGAGAGCTTGATCTGCCTCGCGGCCTCGGGCGTCGGGTGCACGAGATCGCCCTCAGAGCCCATGAAGGTCTCGGGACCTATGACGATCTCTTCGCGGATGGCGTCTATAGGCGGATTCGTGACCTGGGCGAAGAGCTGCTTGAAGTAATTATACAGGAGTTGGGGTTTGTCCGACAGGACGGCCAGGGGGGTATCGTTTCCCATCGAGCCGACGGGATCGACCCCGTCGCGGACCATGGGTATCAGCACCTGCCGTTCGTCCTCGTAGGTGTAGCCGAAGGCCTTCTCGAGCCGGAGGACGGTCTCATGGTCCGGCTCCGCATGGCGCGGCGGCGGCGGCAGCTCCTCGAGGCTGATCATGTGCTCGTCGAGCCATTCGCGATAGGGATGCTCGCAGGCCGCCCTTTCCTTGATCTCCTCGTCGTCGATTATCCTGCCTTCCTTGGTGTCGATGAGGAGCATGCGGCCGGGCTGAAGCCTTTCCTTGCGGACGATGCGATCGGCGGGGATGTCCAGCACGCCGACCTCCGAGGCGAGGATGACGGTGTCGTCGAGCGTGACGTAGTAGCGCGCGGGCCTCAGGCCGTTGCGATCCAGCACCGCTCCCACGCTCGACCCGTCGGTGAAGGCCATCGCGGCGGGCCCGTCCCATGGCTCGATCATCGTGGCGTGGTATTCGTAAAAGGCTTTCTTCTCGTCGCTCATGGACTCGTGACCCGACCACGGCTCGGGTATCATCATCATCATCGCGTGCGAGAGCGGCCTGCCGGTGAGATAAAGGAACTCGAGGCAGTTGTCGAACATCGCGGAATCGGACCCGCTCGCGTTGATGATGGGCATTATCCGCGCGACGTCGGGACCGAAAAGATCCGTCTTGATCATAGACTCCCGCGCATGCATCCAATTGACATTGCCGCGCAGGGTGTTGATCTCGCCGTTATGGATGAGGTAGCGGTAGGGGTGGGCCCTCTCCCAGCTCGGAAAGGTGTTGGTGCTGAAGCGGGAATGCACGACGCTGAGGGAAGACTCGAAGGCGGGATGCGAGAGGTCGAGGTAGAAGGGCTCGACCTGCTCCGACGTGAACATTCCTTTGTACACGATCGTCTTGCAGGACAGGCTCGCGAAGTAGAAATAGTCAGCGGAGCTTTCGTTCCTGCCCTCGAGCGATTTCTCGGCGCGCTTGCGCACGACGTAGAGCCTCCGCTCGAAGGCCATTTCGTCGAGCCCGAGCACCGAGGCGCTCGGGCCCTTGCCGATGAACAACTGGGAGATATGCGGCATCACCGATCGCGAGATGTTGCCGAGCGAGGAGACGTCTACCGGAACGTCGCGCCAACCGAGGCAAGATAGCCCCTCCTCGTAGATGAGCTTCTCAAGACGGCCCTTCACGACGGCGCGCGTAGCGGAATTGCGGGGCATGAAAAGCATCCCCACGCCATAATCGCCGACTCCCTTGAGGTCGATCCCCGATTCGGGACATACCTCCGCGAAGAAGCGCTGGGGGATCTGCGTGAGTATTCCGGCCCCGTCCCCCGAGTTGCGCTCGTATCCAGCCCCTCCACGATGACTCATATTATTGAGGATCGTGAGGGATTGGCTGACGATCTGATGGGACTTATGGCCTTTGATGTTGACTACGAAGCCAATTCCGCAGGAATCGTGCTCGCGACGAGGATCGTAAAGGCCCTGTTCGGGCGGCAATCCGGCGGGCATCAGCCCGTCTATGTGGTTTTGACCCATCATCCTGCCTCGAATAAGAATTAAGGTCAAGAAACCATATTTATGCAAAAAAAGTCAAGTGATTCGATGTAATTTGCATAATTATACGAAAAACGTAGAAAAAAGGGATAAGGAATGCATAAAGAAGAAGCTTAAGCCCCTTTTTTCTCTACAATGAAC
This sequence comes from uncultured Treponemataceae bacterium, assembly GCA_964396415.1. Classification (GTDB taxonomy): domain Bacteria; phylum Spirochaetota; class Spirochaetia; order Treponematales; family Rectinemataceae; genus UBA1306. Next base: position 36,590 of record CAYNFM010000012.1, read on the forward strand.
TTTCCCATTAGCTTATTTAGCGACATCACCGATGCCGAATTCTTCGTACCGGCTTCAGCGATGCCCTCGGCTGCCTTGAATATCTCCGTAATACCGATGCTGATCTCCTCCATCCCGTTCTTCGTATCGGCGGAGATGTCGGATACTTGATTCATCGCGCGCGTAATCGCGCCGACCTTCTCGCTCATGGTCTTGGATGAGCCTCGGACTTCTTCGGTCGTGGAAAGGAGCGAGGCGAGGGCTTCGAGTATCTGTTGCGCGCCGATGGACAGCTCGCTCGTCGCGTTCTTCATCTCGGCCATCGAGAAGGCGACGCTCTTGATCTTGTCGACGATCTGATTGAAGACCTCGCCCGTGCGGCGCGTGCTCTTCTCCGATAGTTGGATGCTATCGGAGACCTCGCCTAGCGCCTTGGTCACCGAGCCGGCGCTTTCCGCGCTCGATTCGGCCAGATTGCGGATCTCGTCGGCGACGACGGCGAAGCCTTTGCCGTATTCGCCCGCATGGGCCGCCTCGATTGCCGCATTCATGGCCAGGAGGTTCGTCCTTGAGGCTATATCCTGGATAATCTGGGTCATCTCCATGATGACGCCGGCGGAATCGGCGACTCTCTTGATGCCTCGCTCGGTCTCCTCCATCTCGGATTGCCCGTCCGCGGCGGAAGATTCCAGCTCGTTGGCGATCCTCAGCTTCTCCTCGGCGGCGTCGGCGATATTCTTGATATTCGCGCTCATTTCCTCTATGCTCGCGCTCGATTCGTTGATGGCCGAAGCTTGATCCGCGATCAGCCTCGCTAGATTGGCTATGAATTCGTCGACGTCCGCCGCGGAATGCGCGCTGCTCGAGACCTCAGTGTCGAGAAGGATGATCTTGTTCTTCATGCCCTCGGTATTGGCGCGAATCTCGTGCAGGCTCGCGGCCGTTTCCTCCGAGTTCGCGGCGAGGTCGGAGGAAATCTCCTGGGCCCCGATGGCTACCGACTTCACCTCCGTCATCAAGCCCTGCAGGGCGCTGATGAAGTTATTGAAGAAATCGGCTACCTTCCCGATCTCGTCGCGGCCCTTCGCGTCGGCTCTTACGGTGAGGTCTCCCGTGGCGGCCCGCTTGAAGGTGGCGATATAGCTGCCGAGCGGCTTCAGGACGATCCTGATCAGGAAGAAGAGGCCGAGGCCGAGACCGAGCGTCAGGACGAAGGCCGTGATGATGACATTGCGCGTAGCCGCGGCTTGGGTGAGCGCGGCAGCCCTGAGAGACGATATGATCTCGAAGGCGCCGTGCACTTCCCCGACCTTCCAGCCTTCCCTGACGCCTCCGATCGGATCGATCGAGCCCGCGGGTTCTCCATGACATATAAGGCAATCCTGGCTCAATTTGATCGGGCGGAAATAGTAGACGTTTTGAGCATCGGACTTGATATATTCGTCGAGCTTGCCCTCTTCGAGCTTCTTTAAGGCTTCAATCTCGAGGCCCTTAGGCTCGTTCGCCGGGTTTCTGGGTTGGAATTTAGGGACGCGGAATTCGTAGTCGCCTTGTGCGGCGTTCTTGCCTGCGACCTCTATCGCGGTGATTATCGGAACCGCCTCGAGCAGGGTGGCCCGGTCGACTTTCTTGGCGAGATCCGCGAGGTTGGTAGTAACTCCCGATTGGAGCCGATCGGCCATGGCGTCGCGCGTAGCCTCGAGGGTATAGACGATGGCCCTGCTCTTCTCGAGGATGGCCGCCCTGGCTTGCGCCGTGATATCGCTGATATAGAACTGGGCGATGATTACCGTAATTACGAGCATGCCGCCAAGCGAAAGCAGAAGCACTTTTAGCTTTAGGTTGAGGTCACGGATGCGCATGGCCCAAGTATAGGTTCTAGATGGCTCCATTTCAAGCTCGGAATCGGTCCTCCAGCCTTTTCGTCATCGGCGTTTACGATGTAGAGTGCCCTTTCGCGAACCGATATTTGATGGAAGATCCTTCGCGGACTTGTTCGGTATATTATTGAAGGGAGCGAAGACAGAGGGGAGATGACCGTAGGCCAGAAAGCAAGCTTAAGCCTCCTTATCGCCGTACTCCTCTTCGCGGCTTTCGCCGTGGCGGCTTTCTCGGGACTCTTCGACGTGATCGAATCGAGTTTCCGAAATCCGGCCTTGGTCAGGGGCATCGATTCCTCGCTCGCAAAGGTCGCAGCTGCGGAGGCGGGCTTTCATTCGTCAAATCTCGCCCGCTTCGGCGCCGTCTTGGCACAGGGGGCGGTCCGAAGGAGCTTCTTACCCAATATCAGCTCCCAGGATGCCTTCGATCGAGCCAATCTCTTCGGAAAGCTGCAGGAGGAGACGGCCGGCCTTACAGGCATTCGGATGATAGATTCCGACGGCAAAAGGATCCACTACAGCAACCAAACCGGAGACATCCTCTCCAAATCGCAACTCGAAACCACCTATCGCAACTATGGCGGGGACGGAGACCCCCCCTATGATTCCATAGCCGCTCCCGAAGGATCCGAGGGAGTCGTACGTGTCGATCCCGGCGCGGGCAGGTTCATTTATTCGCTGCCTTTTTCGGACAGCTACGGCATCTATAGGGGTAGCGCGGTATTTCAGGTCTCCCTCGAATCCCTGGTTTCCCTTCTCGTAAAGGACGACCTGGCGACTATAGGCGAAGAGGCCGTTCCCGCAGGAGGTGGAGGCATCCTCTTGCGGGTGCCCGAGGCTTACCGTTCCGTCCTTCCCCAGCGAGTCACGGAGCTTTGGGCTTCCGGTCTGGGAGACAAGCCCGTCTCCATCGCCGTTTCGGTCGGCTCGGGCGAGTCCTTCGTGCTTTTCTCCAAGAATGTCGACGGTGCGGGCCGTGTCGGCTATATCATTCCTTCAAGCGATTTTACGCTTCCTACGGAGATGAAGTGGGTCCTTCTCGGGTCCTTTTTCATAACCGCCTACCTGCTTGCTTTCCTGCTCTTCAATATTAGACAGGACCGTATGACGGTCCTGTCTGACAGGATCAAGCGTTTCCAGATCAACCTCCTCGAGGAGTATGTCGAAAACAAGTCGGATATCGATTTTGGGCGTTGGCACCGGGAACTGGAAGCCAGGAGGCCCGAGGTCAGGACCACGATCAGGTCAGGCCTCGGCAGGGTAAGGAAGAATCGTCAGGCCGAGGTGGACGAGCTCATCGACAAGAGCTGGGATGAGATACTCGCCGTACTCGGAGGCAGGAGCGAGAACGAGCGAAGTACGATCGAACGAACTTCCATCGACCTCAAAGAGATACAGCGCATCCTGGGAGAAGCTCTCAAAACTGGTAGTTTCGTAATCCCTTCCGGATCGGTAGTCGGTCCTCCTGCAAGCGGTACGATAGCTGCGAAGCGGCCGAAAAGTCCGAAAGCCAAGACTGTCGAACCACAGCCCGCGAAAAGCGAGGCGGTACAATCAATTTCCTTACAGTCTCCGGCGCTCCCATCGTCGGGAGAAGCCGAGGCGGTAGAAGAAGCTGAAGCGGTAGAAGAGGCCGAAGCGGTAGAAGAGGCCGAAGCGGTAGAAGAGGCCGAGGCAGTAGAAGAAGCCGAAGCAGTAGAAGAGGCCGAAGCAGTAGAAGAGGCCGAAGCAGTAGAAGAAGCCGAAGCGGTAGAAGAAGCCGAGGCGGTAGAACTACAGCTCGCGAAAAGCGAGCTCGTACAATCAATTTCCTTACAGTCTCCGGCGCCGCTGGCGCCGGAAGAAGCTGAAGCAGTAGAAGAGGCTGAGGCAGTCGAACCACAGCTCGCAGGAGGCGAGCTTGTACAATCAATTTCCTCGCGGTCTCCGGCGCCGCTGGCGCCGGAAGAAACTGAAGCAGTAGAAGAGGCCGAAGCGGTCGAAGAGGCCGAGGCGGTAGAACTACAGCTCGCGAAAAGCGAGCTTGTACAATCAATTTCCTCGCGGTCTCCGGCGCCGCTGGCGCCAGAAAAGGCTGAAGCGGTCGAAGAGGCTGAGGCAGTCGAACCACAGCTCGCAGGAGGCGAGCTTGTAC